>JALVRC010000128.1 GCA_027025255.1 Caldifarciminota bacterium | reverse complement strand
GTATCTACCATAGCTATCAATCTACTTTCTCCATACTATCCAAAAAACGAACAATATTTAGTAAGTTCATTTGCATTTATGTGGTTTTTTTCTCAATTACCTGTTTTTCTTATTGGCATACTACTCTACCATATTATAGCAAAACTGCCTTATGCAAATAAAAAAATATCCATTCTTTTACTTTTAATATAAAAAGTAATCCTTAGTCTTGATGTGGAAAATGCTTCTATATGTATTTTTTCTTTGTTAAAGAGATTAAAAATATTTTCCATTACCTCTTTTCTTTCATAGATATCTGGTCCAACTAATGAAATAGAGGAAACATCCTTTTCTTTTATTATATTACCTTTAAACCCAGCTCCTTTTACTATGTCTTCTGCTTTTTTAAGATCTTCTTCAGCAATAATAAAAGAAAGTGAAAAAATGCCATCTTTTGATGGATGAGCGTGAGAATAGAAATATACACTAACACCATTATTGGAGAGTAAACTAACAACTTGAGGTACATAAAGTGGCATCTTTTGCATATTTATTATATTGAGACGGGCTAAAGAAGATTTATGGGTAATGGCTGTTACCCATCTATCCTCTAAAGAAATTTCTTCACCTATAAGTGTTTTCTTCGTAGAAGAAGGGCTTTTTTTTACATTTATAGGCATATGATATCTTTTTGCAAGAAGCACAGCTCTTGGATGTATGACATTTGCTCCATTTGAGGAGAGTTCAATTAATTCTTCATAACTAATGTAAGGTATATGCTTGGCTTCTTTGAAAATAAAAGGGTCCTCTGTATAAATCCCATCAACATCTTTATAAAATTCACATTTTTTTGCCTTTAAAAAAATAGATAGTGCAATTGCAGTCGTATCAGATCCACCTCTTCCTAATGTTGTAATCTCTTTCATTTCACTAACCCCTTGAAATCCTGCTATAATTGGTATGTATCCATTTATTAAAGCTTTTATGAGCCTTGCCCCTTTTATTTGTTTAATCCTTGCCCTGGTGTGATTAATATCAGTTATAATCCCAACCTGAGAGCCAGTAAAAGAAAGGGCCTTTATCCCTTCATTTTTTAATGCAATAGATAATAAAGCTATACTCTCTCTTTCACCAATGCTTAAAAGCATATCCATTTCTCGCAAATCTGGTTTTTTTGAGATTCTATATGCTTTTTTTATGAGTTCATTTGTCCTTTTCCCTGGAGCAGATAATACTAAAACAGTTTTGTTTTTAGATTTTTTTAATGAGCGCGCTATAGCACGTATTTTATCTACTGTATTAAGAGAAGACCCACCATATTTTCTAACAACAATATTCATTACTTCAGCCGTTCAGATAGACTTTCTATTGTATTGTCATCTACTGTTAAAGAAAATCTAATAAAATCTTTCCCATATTTTCCGAAACCCTGGCCTGGTGTTGCTAATATTCCCCACTTTTCTATAAGTTCTTTAACAAAGAGCCTGTCATCCTTATTTACATTAGTCCAGATATAAAATGTACCTTTGGGTAATTTTGAATTTAAACCTATTTTGTTTATAAATCGTGTTAATTTTTTCCCTCTCTCAATATATTTCTTTCTCATTGACAAAGTGAAATCATTTATTATGTTAAGAAAAACTTTTGAAATAGCCATTTGAAGCAATTTAAAAGGTCCTGAGTCAATATTTTTTTTAAAGGTTATGAATTCGTTGATTACATTTTTATTTCCAACAACAAATCCAAGTCTCCATCCAGTTATATTTAACATTTTTGAAAAGGAATGAAATTCTATAGCTACTTTTTTTGCATTTTTTACACTTAAAATACTTGGTGGTTTAAGGTCTGTGTAAATTTCAGAATAACAGTTATCATTAACAAGGAAAGTATCATTTTTTATTGCCCAATTAACAAGTCTTTCATAAAAATCATAGTCTGCAACACCTCCAGTAGGATTGGAAGGATAGTTTAAAATGAGATATTTTATCTCAGGTATATTTTCTATATTAAAAAGAAATTCTTTTTCTGGTACTAACTTAATAGGGTAGGGCTTTGCTTGAGTCATTAGAAGGTTATTAAGATAAACAGGATAGGAAGGGTCCACATATCCACATTTATCGTTTTTTTCTGTAAAAGCCCATATAAAATGTGAAATGCCTTCTTTGGAGCCAATTAAAATTGCTATTTCATCTCTTTCCAGCCTGACATCAAATCGCTCATTATACCATTCAATAATAATATCTTTTAAATATACTTCTCCGTCATAATTAGGATATGTATGTATTTGAGATTCATTTACAAGATTTTTTAATTGGTTAAGTAGGGTTTCTGGTGGGGGATCTATAGGATCTCCAACCCCGAAATCAAGTAGGGTTCCTTTATATGTTTTTTTTATCCTGTCTAAATCAGAAAACAGATAAGGAGGGATTCTTTTCATTTTTATAGAATTTATCATTTTATTTAAGAAGCGATTCAACCTCTTTTGATATAATTTCTTCTATCCCGGGAATATACCCAATATGTTTAAACTGCATTACTCCGTTTTTATCTATTATAATATGAGTTGGTATGGCTTTTATATCATATCCCTTAGAAGCTGTTCCATTTTTATCCCAATAAATACTGTATGTAAATTCATTATTATTGTCTTTTAAATTTTTCAAAAAAGGCTTAACAATATCAGGTGCTTCATTAGTAATAGCAATGAATACAACAGGTTTGTCTTGAAATTTCTTTGGGTTTTCACTAATATGAGATATTTCTTTTTTACATGGTCCACACCAGGTAGCCCAGAAATTTAACACAACAACCTTTCCTCTTAATGATTTTAAGGTTATTGCTTGTGAAGGATTGTTTATGTCGTATACGGTAAAGTCATAGGCATTTTCGTTCCTTCTATATCTTATTAGAATTTCATATCCTTTTGATTTTATCCATTTATTAAAATCTTCATTTTCTCCATAGAGTTTATGAAAGAGTGTCCTTATTGAATCTTTTAATGTGATATCTTCGTGTCCTTTTACTCCAGGCAACATATTTACCATTGCATAAAGTTCAGTTTCTTGATCGTTATTAGCCTTTGCGATTTCTTTCATATGGCTGAATACTTCATCATTATATTCATAAGAAATCAGAAGGATACTATCTGTTTTTTTTATGATGTCCAATGCCAATTTATACTTCTTTGTTTTATAAAGAGCCCAGGCATATGTATCATAATACATACTGGCATGTTTTGACCATTCAGATAATCTTTCTTTTAGGGGTATGTACCAGTTTTGTTGGGTGAATTTGTCAAATGTGTATAGGTTGTAAATTAATTTTCTTGAAAGGTTTATGAGTTCTTTATTAAGTTTATTCTTTTCTGAGGCTACATAAACGTAAGTGTTTATATATTCTGGGTTTGAATCTTTTATTGATAATTTGTAGTATCTGTTAGCAGTTTTCCAGTCTTTATCAGTATAGTAAGATGCAAGAGCCATTGCTATGTCAGGATTCCTCTTCTTAGTTTTGTTAAACCACTCAACAAGTTCTTTTGCCCAATTGTCATCTCTGTATGAATAGGTTATTTTCATACGAGTTAGTATTAAAAGGCCTAAAAGCCTGGTATTCTTATAATTAGTGTTTAAATCATTAATGATATTGTCAATAGTTTCAAGGTCAGGTTGTTTTGAAAATATATGCCTTAAAATTATATCATAATATTGAAGCTTAATTTCTTTATCAAAGAATGGGAATATAGAATCTTTAAAAAAGGTATAGTTTGAAGGATCTTTTGTATAATCTCTTAGATAAAACCTAAGACGCATCCATGCTTTTGAGTCGGGAAAATCTTTTGCTAATTTTTTTAAAATATCTCTTGCTCTTTCAGGCCAATTTAATATTCCCAGATACATTTCACAGGCTCCAAAGAGAACTTCTTTTTCTTGATATTTTAAAGAGACAAGGCTATCAACTTTAAATAATAATTCAGCTTTCTTAGTGGTGTCAGTAGAAAGTTCTATTTGCCAGAGACTAAACAGAGCTCTCCAATTATTAGGATAATTTTGTAATTCTTCATTAAGGAGAGCTTTCATGCTATTAAAAAGACTGTCTTTATT
>JALVRC010000127.1 GCA_027025255.1 Caldifarciminota bacterium | reverse complement strand
AGCTCTTTATAGTATGTAAAGGTATCATTCTTTATTTTATCAGCGAAGCTTTTTCCATAATAATTAAGTGTTTTTTGGTAGATTTTTTTGAAACTTTTATCAAATTTTTTTATACGTTTTGCTATTATTTTTTTATTTAAAGTAAATGCTCTTTTAAAGATAGCCTCCTTTTTAACTATAGGTAAATAAATATACAGATTTTTTTGTTTTTGTCAAGAAACAACTACAGTGTATAGAATAAATAATGTGTAAAGAAAGGGAAGGCATAGTTTATTTGAATATATCCCTGTATATACCTGCTTTGTTGAATGTAAAGCGAATTGAGAGCAGGAGTGAAAGTGTCAGGGAAAGTGTTATGGAGACAAAAATGGCTATCATTATAGCAATCTGGTATTTTATAGCTGTTAAAGGAGATGAGCCTCCCAGTATCTGTCCTGTCATCATTCCCGGAAGTGAAACAATCCCCATTGTTGCCATTGTTGCGATTGTCGGCTGGATTGCAGATTTTATTGCAGTTGTAAAGAATGGCATTAATGCCTCAATTTGATTAGCACCATTCCCCAGGGCATAGAGATATTTCTCTTTAAAATTCCTTATGCTGTAAAAGAATGTGTTAAGCCCGATTATATTGCTCCTCAGAGAGTTTCCAAGCAGCATGCCTCCCAAGACTACGATAAAACGAGCATCAAAAAGGTTTTCAATCCTTACAACGAATGTGTTAAAGTATAAAATGAGTGCAAGGTTAACAAAGATGAGAGAGGAGAGTACAGGGGTAATAAAGTATTTTATTTTAAGCTCTGCCTTAGAGGTTGTTGTGAGACCTGCGACAATTATCATTATAATAAACCATAGTACATTCAGGAAAGGATTATTCCATAAGAAAAGATATTTAAGGAAAATACCAATGAGAAATAGTTGAGCTGCCATTCTCAGAATGGAAAACAGAAACGAAAACGTAAGTTTTAGTTTAAAAAGGTGAATTATAACAAGCGGAATTATGAGAAGAATAGCAAGTATCAGAAGTGAAACAATGGTTATATCAGGTGTGTTCATTTAAGGTTTACTTGTTTGAGATTATACTTTAGCCATTCTTCATCATGAGATATTATGAGCACTGTTTTTGAATTTTTTAAAAAAGCCTCAATTGTAAGCTCTGTTAGTTCTTTATCAAGAGCTGATGTGGGTTCATCAAGCAGGAATATCTCTTTGTTTAAAAGCAGGGTAATTGTAAGCATTATTCTTTGCTTTTCGCCTCGTGAGAGGGTTGGATATGCCTTTTTATATATGCCATTTGTAAGATGAAAATAGTTAAGCCAGTGAAAAATCTTTTTGTCTGTTAACTGTGTATCTCTGTTTACTTTAAAAGAGAACACATAATTTATAAGCTTTTCTACTGTTCCTGTAAAAATCTCTGTATACTGTCCTACATAAGCTATGCGTTTTCTGAAATGCCATATATTTTTGCTGTTGAGCACTTCTCCTTTATATAAAATTTTACCTTTGTGTATAGGTATAAATCCCAGGGTTGCATTAAAAAGTGTTGATTTACCAATGCCTGATGGCCCGTATATTAAAACCTTTTCTGCTTCTTTAATGTTAAGACTGAAGTCTTTTACTGGGGTTTTATCCTTAAATCTTACTGTTATACTGTTATAGTTTAGAATCGTTTGCATGGTTTTTTAGAAATTTGACAACTATATCAAACTCAATGTTTACTTTACTTCCTGTTCTTTTTAGATGTAAATTGGTATTATTAAATGTGAAGGGTATTATGTTAAGTGAGAATATGTTTTTTTTAACATCAAAGATTGTAAGAGATATGCCATCAATTGCGATTGAACCATGCTTAACAATAAACAAACTGAACTTGCTGTCTGTCTTTATATAGAATTTATGGTTGTTTACACTTTTTTGTATTTGTAATATAGTTCCTACTGTATCTACATGTCCCTGGACAATATGGCCACTTATGTACTGTTCAGGGGTTAATGGTGGTTCTAAGTTTACGATTTCACCGGGTTTTATAAATTTTAGTGTTGTTTTTTTTAGTGTTTCCTCTGATACTTCAACGGTTTTAGATAATGCAAGGGTTTCTATGACAGTAAGACATACCCCATTAAGAGCAATGCTATCTCCAGTTTTAAGTGGTAGGGATGTATTAAACGTCAAAAGAAGGTTATTTGCCTTCTTTATACCTTTATTAATTTTTGCTAATTCTTTTATTATTCCTGTGAAGATGGTTTGCCTCTTATTATTATTCCTTTGCCTAATTTAAGGATTTGAGTATTCTTTAGATAAATCCTGTCTTTTAATTTTGTAGGTGTATAATTGAAAAATCCCATCCCATTGCCAAGATAGGAAAAGTTAATGCAGTGCAGTATCTCATCTACAAGTTTTGCCTTTATTAAAGATGTTAGCAAGGAAGGACCTGCTTCAACAAGTAGTTCTAAAACGCCTTTTTTAATAATATTTTTCATTACCTCTTTTAATGAGAGATGTTCTTCATCCATTGAAATTTGAATTACCTCTCCTTTGGGATTTTTATCAACATCGTATTGATGGAGGGCTGTGAAGAGGACTACCTTCCCATTTAAAAATATGTGTGCATCAAAAGGTACCTTTCTGTATGTATCAAGTATGAACTTATGCCATCTTTCACGTGGCGGTGTTGTATCTAAAAAAGGATCGTCTTTTAGAATAGTTCCGCTACCTGTTAGAATGCCATCAAATCTATTCCTGAGTTTGTGTGTCCATTCTCGCATTTCTTCATCAGTAATCCACTTCGCATCTCCGTTGAAAAGGGCAATTTTTCCATCAAGTGTAGTAGCTATTTTAACAGTAACAAAGGGCAGGTGCTTTTTATGGAATTTGATGTAAGCCCTGTTTAACTCTGAAATTTTATTTTTATATATCCCTGTTTCTACATTTATGCCATGTTCTTTTAAATAGGCAATGCCCTTTCCATTTACAAGTGGATTAGGGTCTTGAATACCAACATAAACGTTCTTTATGTCTTTTTTAACAATTAAAGGGGCGCAGGGAGGGGTTTTCCCATGATGTATACAGGGTTCAAGAGTGATATACATATCTGCATCTTTTGCTTTTTCTCCTGCCTGTCTAAGAGCCATTACTTCTGCATGTTCCATGCCAAATGCCTTATGATAACCCTTTCCTATGACATGTCCGTTCTTTACTATTATTGCACCAACCATTGGATTAGGATGAACAAATTCACGTCCCTTTTCCGCTTCTTCAATAGCCATTTTCATGAATTTATTAACTCTCATAGATCTCTGCTCCTGTAAGTGCTCTTTTAATAGTATAAAGAATCTCTTTTGTATTTCTGGCTACAAATACAGCTCCGTGTTTTTTCATGATAACCCCTTTGAAGTTTTTTAAAGCCTTTTCAACATTTATTGCAAGTTCCATACTTCCTGGAGGAGCATATTCTGAAACAGGTATTTTTCCTAAAAACAATTTCAGTTCATCAATGACTGGCTCAATGGGCCTGTGTTTATATGCCAGTTTCAGAAAGGACGGATGATGCGTATGTAATATAACGTTTATATTTTCTCTTTTTTTGTAAATTTGAATGTGCATAAGTACTTCACTGGATGTATTGGGGTTAATGTTATCAAACTGTGTATAGATAAGATCATTAAATCGTAATTTCAATTTGTTCCAGCCTTTGGGAGTAATTACTAACCCTTCCTTTGTTCTAATACTCACATTCCCATCAGTAGCAGGGAAGAATTGTCTATCCAGTTTGTTTATGAGATTTAATATTAAGAGCTTTGCAGTTGAAACTTTCATGGGATTGTTTCTTTATTTATATAAGGCACAAGGACCTCGGGAATTTTAATCTTTCCATCAGGTGTCTGGAAATTCTCCATAATTGCGATTAAGGTTCTTGGAAGAGCTAAGCCAGAACCATTTAATATATGCGTGTATTTGATATTGCCTTCTTTTGTCTTATACCTTGTTTTATTTCTCAGGGCTTGAAAAGATTTACAATTGGATACTGAAGAAACCTCCAGATATTCATCGTTTACAGGTGTGTAAACTTCAATATCATACGTTTTTGCAGATTGGAAAGCCTGTTCCTTTGGGCTTAAGAGAACGATTCTATGATGTAGCCCTAAAAGGGATAAGAGCTTTGAGGCGCGTTCAACCATGTATTCAAGCATCTCTTGAGAGTTTTCTTCCCGTGTAAAGCTTACCATTTCTACCTTATCAAACTGGTGAACCCTTTTAATGCCTTTGACATCTTTGCCGTAAGCTCCTGCCTCTCTTCTAAAGCATGGTGTATAAGCAACGTATTTCAAAGGAAGCCTGTTTTCATTTAAGATTTGATTAGCATGAAGATTAATAAGTGCAGGTTCTGCAGTTGGTATGAGATATAGGTTGTCCTTTTCAATGTAGTACATGTCTTCTTTCATGTGGGGTAATTCGCCTGATGCGAGAATAGCCTTATAGTTCCCCAGAAAAGGTGGCTCAACTTCAATAAATCCTTCTTCGCTGTGAAAGTCAAGAAAAAAGTTTATTAAAGCTCTATTTAGTCTTGCTCCCATGCCTTTTAAAGCCATAAATCTTGAGCCGGCAAAATCAGCTGCGAACTTGAGGTCTAAAATGTCCAATATTTCTCCGATTTCATAATGTGGAATGGGTTCTGTTTTAAAAGACGGCTTTTCTCCAACATATTTTATAACAGTATCTTTTTGAGGAAGATTTTCCTCCGGGATATTAGGAATTTTAAGAAGTAGATTTTTTATTTGTTCTGTTATTTCTGATAGCGTTTTCTCATATTCTTTTATTTCGCTTGAAAGGGCTTTAGCATTTTTAAGCAGTTCTTTAGAAAGGTTATCATTTTTCCGTTCTTGTGCAATTTTTTTGTTTAATAGATTTATCTGTGCTCTTTTTTCATCCCTTAGGTGTTGTTGTTCTCTTCTTTCTTCGTCAAGATTCAGAATTTGGTCAATAATGTCTATTTTACTTTTCCTTTTTAATAAAGTCTTGACATCTTCTGCATGAAGTCTTAAATGTTTTAAATCAATCATATAGCTCCTTTATAGTTTCATAATATTATAAAATTCAATTGCAGCACCAGAAAAAATAGGAATTGCAATATTATCATTTATAAATATTTCTGAAGGTATGAGTTCTACTATAGATGCTGTGAAGGCACCTATTATACCTGCAGTAATTGTTAGTTCCTGAGGGTTAAGATAATGTAGAATAAGACTAACTGCAATACAACCTAATAAACCTCCTATAAATCCTTCAAGTGTTTTCTGCCCGATGCGAATTTTCCCTATTCCCTGTCCTACAAAAGCTGCGAGAGTATCTCCAACTATTAGATAAGATACAACAGCCACAGCTATTATTTTTTCAAAGAATATAGCGGATAAAAGAGAAGCAACCAATAAATACGTTGCCCCGGTAAGGTTTGTATGCTCTTTTTGGCGTATTATTGAACCGAAAATAGATATAAAAATATCCTTTACAGGTTTTATTCTTAATCTAAGAATATCAAATGTAAGGAAAAAAACTGTGATTAGAAGAAATAATTTTAACCCCAGTCTTGTAGGTAAAAGGTAATATATAACAGGTATTATCAGTCCTATAAGATGAAATAGTTTTCTCAGTATTTCAATCTTCAAAAGAATTTACCTCCTGAGAGGGTATGTATTCTTAGATTTGTAAGGGAATAATCAACAAAGAAACTATGAAAATTAATCCCAATACCTGTATTAAATTCGTTTGGTCTAAAAGATGTGCCTACATAGAAATTATGGGCTATATACATTATCCCGCAAGAAAATTTGAAGAGCGGGTCTTTAAGACTTTTTACAGCATCATTATCAGAGTAGAACGAAAAGGTTGTCTGAATTGTGTCCTTTAACAGGGGTGTTTTATTCCCGAGAGCTATTTCAAAATTGAAATATGTAGTATCTATAGTCCCTGTATTCCAGTATTGAGGAGACATAATTATGTTTTTAAGTGCGATAGCTATGCTGAAGTTATAAAGGTTTAGAGTACTGCCAATGTCTATACCTCCTCCCCAGGCGTATGCTGAATAGAGATTTCTATGAATAATATTCATGGAAACGCCAGTTGAAATAAATCTTAATCTGTATCCGTAAGAAATATTGAAAAAAAGTTCGTGTGTGGTAACAACTTTTAAAGTATCTATATTATCTGTAGAGTCTTTTTGGGGTATTACAATGCCAGGTTCCCATAGGTAGTATAGACCAAAGCCGTAATTCATATAGTTATTGCTAAGTTGTAATGCAGCTATTTCTGCGTGTGAAATATCCTTTGTTTCTTTGTGAGCAATGATAAAGCTTGATTTAGAATTAAACAAACCAGGATTATAGAATATGGACGATGCATTACTGTTGAAGATTATGCCAGTTCCTGTAGTCTGTACATTAGCACTATTCCCTATATCCATCCAATCTCCTGAGAATAAGGAAATTAGTATAATTATCATTTTATATATTCTATTTTATATTCTAATTCTTTTTTGAAGTATCTTCTTGAGGAATACGTAGCTCTTATTTCTGCTTTAACTGTATAGGTATCAAACGGGACAGGATTATTTTTATTATCCGTTAAATCCCATACAATTAGATTTTCTCCTATTTTTAAGGTATAGCGTGGAGTAAGTTGTTTTACAAGTTTGTCTTTGCTATTATAAATATATATTTTTGTCTGTGCTTGTTCAGTAAGGTATATTGATATTGTTGTTCCAGGATTATTTTTATGTACAGGATTAGGATAGGCTCCACCAATATAGCCATCCACTCCAATCCAGTAGTACTGACCTCCATCTTTTTCCGCAATAAAAACCTGTCCAAAACGTCTCCATATTGCTATACCTCTTGGGGAGAAAAATTCGTAACTTTTACTTCCTTCTTTCCCCATGGAGATAATATAGTTTAACTTATTGTCAAACTTATGAATTTGATGATTGAGTCTATCTGTTACGTATAGATTACCGTGTTTGTCAATACAGGCATATGAGAATTGAGCATCCTCAAGCCCGATGTCTCTTGCGGTAATCATAGAAAGTAATTTACCCTCAGGGGAATATAGGTTTATACGTTTTCCATGATTATCAATTACAGCTATGTAGTTATCTCTATAGGTATTGTATTTATCATATGAGCGAATAACAGCTATACCAGTAGGTATGTACAAGCCTTCGGATATAATTTTTTTTATACTTCCGTTCTCATCCATAATTACTATTCTGTTGTTGTTTCTGTCTGTTATATATACATTTTTTTTACTATCCATAGCTACATCGTAGGGCAAATTGAATCCATTATCAAAAGATGTAATCCAGTTAATTTTACCTTGCGTATACTTAAGTTTTACCACTCTGTTGTTATATGTATCAGCAATAAATATTGTGCCATCAGGGTTTAGTGCTATTCCATGAGGATATTGGAATTGGCCTTCCTTGTCCCCTTTTTTACCAAATCTTGCTAATTTCTTAAATCCTACATTATATACAATTTCGCATGCCCCAGAGTTCACAGCAATGACGGTAAGATCATCGTCATCTTTATGGGTTTTAGGATTATCGAGTTCTTTAAGCTTAACCGCAGCAATTCCTTCGGGTGCTTTTATATTAAATCCAGGTCCAAGATACATTTTTAAATAGAATATGCTTGCTCTATTATATCCTAAAGTATGTTTAAATGGAGGTACAACTAATGTAGTGGGTTTATAAACATTTATAAAAAACAGTATAAAATTTATCATGTTTTAATTTTATGGAAAAATATAGAGATGTCAAGTCTTGACAATCTTCAAAATAAGAATATAATTTTTATATGAATATAATCTTAAATTTTATTTTTTTAATGCCCACTATGACACCTGAAGCTATTGGTATGGGAGGTGTCCCAGGTATAATTAGTAGCCCTTTATCCTTATATTTTGCTCCGGATTTATTGTCCTGGCAGTATAATAGAGAACTTGAATGGACTCCAGACCTACAAAATTTCTCTACTAATTTGAATTTTATCTATAGTGATCCTCAGGGATTCGGAGCGGGTATTTTTCAAGATAATGCAAGAATTGCTAACTATATATTTGGTTACTATCATAGGTTTTCAACAACATTTTCATTTGGTTTATCCTATGCTAACAGGATAAATGCAAAGTTTGATACTTCCTTTTTACGTACAAGTGCTTTAAATGTCTCTCTGGGACTTAAGGATGTAATGCTTTCCAATATACCAGGAAGGGTTGGAGCAAGGTTCTTCGGATTATCCTATGAGAAACTTATAGCTTTTATTGTATCGTACAATATAAACAGGATATATATATATTCAGGTACTCTCATGAATATTGGTAATAGACCCTTTCCTTTTTTAGGTGTTACTTATTCTTCAAAGAAATTTTTTAATATTACCAGCATTGATGTAGGTGTTGGTATTAATGAGAATTCAGCAGGTGCCTTTTTATCTTTAGACCTTGATAATGTTAAGTTTTTACTGGGGATAAATAACTCCACCTATAGTCTTTCAGCAGTATTCAGTATTGCTTCAAGGAAAGCAGTTATTACAGAGATTGTAAAGTCTCAAAAACTTCTAAAAGAGAAAGAGGAACAAACAAGCAACAATTATTTAGAAAAAGGTATAGCTTATTATAACGATGGGAATCTTGAAGAAGCATTAAATTCGTTTGACATTGCTCTTGTATGGAATTCTAATAATAGAAAAGCCAGTAGATGGTATAATAAGGTTGTAGCAGAAAAAAAGAGAAGGGATGTTTTGGCACTTATTGGGAGTGCTAAAGAAAGTCTTTTAAAAAAGGATTATCTGGAAGCGATGAGGGTTTCAGAGAAAGTTTTAAAACTTGATTCATCTAATGAAGAGGCTTTATCAATTATGGCTGATGCTGAGAGGGGATTAAAAAATGAATTATTTAATAAAAGCTCATCTTCTTCTGTTGAGACCTTGTTAAATGAGGGAGTTAATTACTATAGGAAAGGTAAATTTAATCTTGCAAAGTCAAAATTTAATAAAGCTTATGAGAAAGACAGGGCAAATAAAAAAGTAAAGCGTTATGTATCTAAAACCGAGGGTAAAATTGTTGAGGTTGTAAAGTTAAAAATGGATTTGCTTGAGAAATATATGAAGAAGAAAGATTATCTTAATGCTTTAAGTGTTGCTTCTGATATTAAGTCTATGGGTACAAATACACGGGAAATAAATAGAAAGATTAAGGAGATTAGAGGTCTTATTAGAAAGGAGGTTGATAATAGTTTTAAGAAAGGGATACAGGAGTATGAAAAAGGTCATTATGTAAGTTCTAAACGCTATTTCCTTAATGTTTTGCAGTATGAACCAAATCATGTCACTGCCAAGAAGTATTTAAATATTATCAATAAAAAAATAACTAAAAAGGATACGGATAAGTTGTATCTAATGGGGTTGGAAGCTTATACTAACCACGACTATCAAAAAGCCTTAAGTTTTTGGCAACAGGTGGAGAAGCTTAATGCTGACTATCCTAATCTAAAAAGTAATATCAGGCGTGTAAAGGAGAAGATAAAATTGCTTCAAAGTAGTTATTAAGGAGGTTTATGTTTTTTAAAAAGAAGAAACCACTAACCGGGAAAAAGAAGGATATCCCAGAGGGATTATGGTTAAAGTGTAAAAAATGCGGTGAGATTCTTTATAAGAAGGAGCTGGATAATAATTTATGGGTATGTCCTAAATGTGGTGCTCATTTTAGAATATCTTCAAAGATATATATTAATTTGCTTTTTGATAACGGAGAAATTGAAGAATTGGATGTTGATATGGAAAGTATTGATCCTCTTGGGTTCCCTAAATATAAGGATAAGCTTAAGAATAGCAAAGCAAAGACCTCTTTAAAAGATGGGGTTATAAGTGGTAAGGCATTTATTGGTGGGTTTCCTGTAGCTTTTGCAATAACAGATTTTAGTTTTATGGGTGGTAGTATGGGAAGTGTTGTTGGAGAGAAGATTGCAAGACTAATAAGATTTGGGAGGGAGCAGAGATTACCCGTTATTATTCTTACATCAAGTGGAGGCGGGGCTCGTATGCAGGAAGGTATCTTTTCATTAATGCAAATGGCTAAGACTTCTGCTGAGCTGGCTTTATTAAGTAAAGAGGGAATCCCTTACATAAATATACTAACACATCCTACCATGGCTGGGGTTATGGCTTCCTTTGCTTCGTTAGGAGATATAATAATTGCTGAGCCAGAGGCTTTATTGGGTTTTACTGGCCCAAGAGTTATAGAGCAAACAATCAGACAGAAATTACCTCCTGGATTTCAACGCTCTGAGTTTTTATTGGAGCATGGTATGATTGATATGGTTGTTTCAAGGAAAGAAATTAGAGAGGTTTTGATTTCTTTGTTAAGAATGTTTAACTATGCCGGGTTTAAGAGTAGAGCATCTTAATAAATTCTTTGGCTCTAATCAGGTTCTTTTTGATATCAGTTTAGATATTAAGGAAAGGGAGTTTTTCGTACTTTTAGGGCCAAGTGGGTGTGGAAAATCAACCCTATTACGTTCTATTGCTGGTTTGGAAACAGTAGACAGCGGGAGAATTTTTATTGATAATAAAGATATTACCGGATTGGAACCGGGGGAACGTAATATTGCAATGGTTTTTCAAAATTATGCATTGTATCCGCACATGACAGTTTTTGAGAATCTTGCTTTTCCTCTTAAACTAAGAGGTTTGAAAAAGAAAGATATTGAAGTAAAAGTAAGAGATGTTTCTAAAATGCTGGGGATTGATAGATACCTTGCTAAAAGGCCAGGACAACTATCTGGGGGAGAAAAGCAGAGGGTTGCTGTTGGACGTGCACTTGTAAGAGATCCGTCATTGTTTCTTTTTGATGAGCCGCTTTCAAATATTGATGCTAAATTACGAGCTATTATGAGAGCAGAGATATCACGATTGCATAAAAGAATAGGGATAACAACAGTTTATGTTACTCATGATCAAACAGAGGCGTTAACATTAGGTACAAGGATTGCAATAATGAGACAAGGCCATATTGAACAGATAGGAACGCCTGAAGAGGTTTATAATGATCCTAAGACAATGTTCGTTGCAGGCTTTATGGGAGCGCCTCCTATGAATCTTTTGCATGTAAATGTAAAGGATAATAGGTTATATGTGGGTAAAGATAGTATTTTTGATTTAAACAATAATAATCTCCCTGAAAATGTGGTTTTGGGTATCAGGCCTGAAAAAATTGAGCTTGGAGGGGAATTAAGAGGAAAAATTGTTTTGAAGGAGATGTTGGGAAGTTATATGCTTTTGCATATAGAGTTTTATGATAACAACTTAATATTAAGGACAGATAAAGAGGTTAATGGAGAAGTTGTTACATTTAATTTCCCAGGGGAAGCTTTGTATTTTTTTGATGTTCAAAGTGGTAAAAGGTTATAAGAACAATTCTTTTATACGTTTTTCCTGATTTATAAATAGATAGTCTTTTGCAAGTTTAATTCCATTCATGGAAAGCGTGTGGTAAAGATCCTTGTTAGTAATAAGTGTTTTCAGGTTGTTAAAAAGGTCATTTATACTTCCTGGCTTTGCTAAAAGTATATTTTGGTTTTCCTTAAAAAAATAAGGGATGCCTCCAACCTTTGTTGATATGCAAGGAGTGCCCATACTCATTGCTTCAATAATAGATCTGGGAATCCCTTCTGAGCCATCGGAAGGGAGTACAAAGACAGTGGAGGTTTCATATAAACTATATAGTTTATTTTTTGTTATCCATCCGGTTAGGGCTATGTCTTTTGTTAATCTGTTCTTCTTAATCCAGGTTTTGACATCCTCAAAAAGAATACCATCTCCAGCCAGTATAAGCTTTATATTACTAAAGTATTTTTTTAGTTTTTTAAAAGCTTCAAGGAGGACAAAGAGTCCTTTCCCCGGGAAGAATCTGCCTACAAACAGGATTTTAATTTGTTTGTTTGTTAAAAGAGGTTTGGGTTTGGCAATCTTCTCAACAATAATATCAAGGAAATTGAATGTTCTGTTTTCTAAAAAGTACATTCTTTTTAATTAAAGGATTCCCGAAAAGTACTCCCCGGGTAAGTTTGACATTTGGGGACACAGCCATCAGATTTGGCACTCCTCTGTAGTCTTAGGAGTTGTCCTGACCTACCGAGCCATAACCCTAGCTTATAATCTGAGACTTAATTCAGTCTGCTATATTGATTGATTCTTTTGGGAATATAATTTGCTCGGGGAGATATCGGACAGGCATGCTCAGGGTCATAGACACATATAGGATTTATTGTCATATTAAAATCTACAACTATCTGATCCCCCTTGGGAATTTTAATAATCATAAACC
>JALVRC010000126.1:2221-4244 GCA_027025255.1 Caldifarciminota bacterium | reverse complement strand
ATATAGAATTATATATTTGTTTTTATTGAGAAAATCAGTTATTTTAAAGATTTTCTCTTTTCTTTGCGGATCAATTCCTTTTAAAGAAAATTCCGGAATTATTTCTTCTTTTTTCATTTATTTCCTTTGCTTTTATGGATAAATAAAAAAAGGAGGAGTTTCCGCAAGAGAAACATCCTCCTTTTTGTTATCAGGCTTTCCAGAGCCCATGTATTGAACAATATTCCCGAGCAGTAACCTTTTCTCCTTCTTTTACTTCAAAAAAGGCTTCTGGTTCATTTCCTGGGGAAAGGTATTTTTTATATATATTTCCATCTACATTAAGTTCTATCCATTCAATAAAATGTTTTTCTTCCATAGGATGAGCAGCGTTTTCGCCAACTCTTACTCTGTATCCGTTTGATTCTCTTTTTATAAATGGCACATGTTTTTCTATGGAAGAATCTGCTGTTTTTTCTTCCATAAGAACCATCGGCTTATTGCAACAAATAAGTTCGCCTTTACCTTCGTGAATAACTTCAACTATATTCCCACAAATCTCACACTTGTAAACCTTAAATTTTTTTGTCATTTTTAACTCCTTATAGTTTTTTATGACATAACCACCAGTCAAAGCATTCTATTTCACCTCTTTTACTGGACTCCATTCTTTCTTTGGCTTCATTTTCATTTGAGGCAGGTGGTATTATAACATGGTCTTTAACTATTTCATTCTCAGGCCAATTGTGAGGCATTGCTACACCGTTTTTATCAGATATCTGTAACCCTTTAACCATTCTTAATATCTCATCTATGTTTCTTCCTAACTCTTGTGGATAGTATAGAATGGCTCTTACAATCCCATCTGGATCAACAATAAATACTGCACGGACTGTATTTGTCCCTTTAGCTTCGTGTATAAGACCAAGTTCAGCTGAAACCCTTCCTGTGTCATCTGCAATTACAGGAAATTTTATTTCAACCGCTTCGCCATTGATTTTTATATTTTCTTTTATCCATTCAACCCATTTTATATGACTGAATACCTGATCTATAGAAAGGCCTATAAGTTCAGTATTTAACTCCTTAAATTTATCATAGCGAAGTTGAAACCCAACAAATTCTGTTGTACATACTGGTGTAAAATCTGCTGGATGGCTGAATAATACAAACCATTTACCTTTAAAAAAATCAGGAAGCGTTATACTCCCATGGGTTGTGTTAACCTTTAATTCAGGAAATTTCTCTCCCAATAAAGGTATGTTTTTCCCCATAATACCTCCTTTATTGCTTTATTTTATAAAAACATCTTTTGGGTGAAATGATTTCACCGTCTTTTTTTAATTTAGAAAGAAGCTTGGTAACTTCTTTCTTGTCTAGTCCAGTAAGCTCTGCAATTTCCTGAGATTTAAGCTCTTTATTGGTTTTTCTTAATGTATCAAGAATTAGCTCTTTTTTATTCTCATCCATTAATTTCCCTCCGTTATTAAAGGTGAATATTTTCTTAAAGATAGATCTTTATCAAGCATAAAAAGCCCACTCTTGTTATTTTCTACTAATTTAAGCTTTTCTATGATTTCTCTGTCATTTTCTTCTTCCTCAACCTGTTCATCAATGAACCATTGAAGAAAATTGTATGTTGCTCTGTCTTTTATATCTTCAGCTAAGTCTACCAGGTCATTAATGCATTGAGTTATATGTTGTTCATGTTTTAACGTTTCTTCAAAAGCTTTGAGTGGGGACTCCCATTGATGAGCTGGCTCTTTTATGGAGTATAGATAGATATCTGCACCTTGAGATATGAGATAATTGTATATTTTCATAGCATGGTCTGTTTCTTCTTTGTATTGAATCATCATCCAGTTAGCGAATCCCTTAAGCCCGATAGAATCAAAATATGCAGACATTGAAAGATATAGATATGCAGAAAACATCTCTTCATTTATTTGTTTATTTAAAGCCTCTTCCATTTTCTTCTCAAGCATTTTTTCTCCTTTATAACATATTTATTCTTTCTATAAATTCTTTTGCAAGTTTTTTTAAA
>JALVRC010000126.1:0-2211 GCA_027025255.1 Caldifarciminota bacterium | reverse complement strand
GTCCTGTTTTTTAGGGTAGCCTTTTACAAAAACAGGCTCTAATATCTCGCCTTTTAGGTTGGAAGTTATTTCTTTTAATTGTTCAACACATCTCCCACCCCAGCCGTAAGAGCCTATGATTGAGATAAATTTTGTTTTTGGACGAAGTGCATTAATAAGATAGGCTGCATATACAATGCTGGGATGCGCTCCTGCAAGAACGTATGGAGTAGCGAATATAACAGCTGCAGTATCAACAAGTTCCATGGCAAGAACTCCAATATCTGCTTTGGGGAGATTTATAGGGATCACCTCTATCGAGTTTTCTATAAAGATGTTTGTTAAAAATTCTACCATAATTTTTGTACTGTCATGCATTGAGACATATGGAATCAGAATTTTCTTCTCTACTGTTTCATCGATCCAGGTTTTGTAGGCGTTAAGGATAATATCAGGTTCTTTATGTACAGGTCCATGGCTGGGAGCGATAAACATGAGCTCTTTTGCAGACAGTTTTTCTATATTTCTTCTTATTTGATTTCTGAACGGCATCATTATTTCAGCATAGTATCGTTTAGCATCTTCAATAACTTTATGCTTATCATGTACAAACAGATGGCTTGTTGCTCTATGTGAACCAAAGAAATCGCATGAAAAAAGGATTTTATCCTCAATTAGATATGTAGTCATGGTCTCAGGCCAATGGACCCAGGGGGTAAAGATAAATTCAAGTGTTTTATTGCCTAAGGATATAGTATCTCCATCGTTTACTACGATAAATTTCTCCTCATCAATGGCTAATAAATCCTTAAGAAAGCCTTTACATTTGCTATTTGTTATAACTTTAGTATCTGGATACAGGTTCAATATGTAAGGAATACTTCCTGAATGATCCTGTTCTGCATGATTGGCTACTATATAGTCTAATTTTTTAATGTTTAAGGCCTTTAGGTTTTTTAAAAGTTCATCTTTTTTGGCTGGATCAACAGTATCAATAAGTGCAGTTTTATCGCTTCCTTTAATAATATATGAGTTGTAGCTAGTACCGTCTGGTAGGGGGATTAATTCGTCAAATATACGTCTGTCCCAATCTATAGCTCCTACAGCATAAATGTTTTTTTTAAGCTCTCTTACTGCCATTAAATCTCCTCAAAGTCGTCTTTCCCTGCTCCACAAATCGGACAAATCCAATCATCTGGTATATCTTCAAAGGCTGTACCAGGATTAATGCCTGAATCCGGATCGCCTTTCTCTGGATCATAGATATACCCACAAATCTTACATCTGTATTGTTTCATTTCTTTACGCTCCTTTTTTTTGTTAGGTTCAATATAAGTTGGTGCTTTTTTCGGAGAAAGGCCTTTTTTGACCGTATGATAAAAGGCATAGGTCATAGCTTCTCCCTTTTCTAAAACATCACTGGTGAGAACTTCTCCAAGAAAAACTGTATGAGTTTTTGTATCTATTGAGTTAATCACTTTGCATTCCAGGTAAGCAATAGTATTTTCAGTGACAATGGGTATATTATACTCGGAAAGTTTGTATTTTGTTTTTTCAAATTTGTCAATGTCTCTACCTGATTTAAATCCGAAAAGCCCTATAAGATTAAAAGGGGCTTCTTTCGAAAGTACAGATACAGTAAACATTCTTGAATAGGTAATATATTCATGGGTTAAATTTTCTTTGTTAATTGAAATGGCAAAAATAGGAGGTTTTGATGAAATCTGGAAAACTGTATTTGCTATCTGACCGTTATACTCATTTTCGTGTTTGGAACTTACAATATATAGCCCATAACTTATACTGTAAAAGGCTTTTTTGTTTATTTTTTTCATACTCCTCCTTGTTATAATTACATATTTGTAATAATTACAATTTAATTATAAATACTTTTTTTGAATTGTCAAGTAAAAATGTCGCATAATTATTAGTAGAAAAATTGAGCTAAAAATATTCTTTTTATACTACTGGATAAATTTCTTATATTTTCAATTTCATCTTTTGCAATTTTTATCCCTTTAATATCTTTGTTTTTCATGTACATTATAAGTTTTCCTTTTGAAAAGTAATATCTATATTCAGTGTCTGATGGTATATCCTTTTTATATAAGAAAATTAGCTTACCATTTTTAAAAAGCATTTGATATCTATATTCGCGGGCTGATATTTTTTCGTGAAGTTCAACTTTTTTTAAAACATTTATACCTGATAGTTCTTAGTCAAAATCAAGAG
>JALVRC010000125.1 GCA_027025255.1 Caldifarciminota bacterium | reverse complement strand
GAGAAACTCAAGAACCGATAGAATTAGCTGTAACAGTGCTAGACGAATCAGTTTTTGACTTACTCAAACGAGGACGAAACACATTTGATCCCTATAAAGGCTTCTATAAGCTAGACGACTTAGACATGGCAAATTACAGCCTCCTAATGCGCCTAGTCGGACGACAAAAATTTGAGAAAAAAGGCGCAAATGCAGGAGGTGATGGCGGAGCCAGCCTAAGTATGCGCTCCCTGTTTAAATTTGTAAGCTATTGGAATCCAGCGATTAGAACTGATAAAACTGGAAAAGCCCAGATAAAATTTCACTTATTATATAGAAAGGTTCATCTTTAAATGAGGAGGCAGCTTTGACTTTTAAAAAATATTGTTTATTATTGTCTGAAAAGGTTCTCGCAAAGAAATCTATTAAATTTCTTTTCCCTACTCCAGGTTTACCAATTAATTTAATAACCTTTGGTTCTCCCTTGTTAACCTTTTCAAGTGCTTCTATTAAGTAAGATAGTTCTTTTGCTCTCCCAAATAAGCCATCTTTTTCTAATTTTCTTACAGGTATTCTGGAGGTTATTGAGTTAACTTTGAAAAGTCGTTTACTCTCAATATTTGTATAAGCAATCTCTTTTTGTGTAACCAATCTGGCAAAATCCGTACTAACAATTGTATTGTATGGTATATCTAAAAGATATGATTGAATAAGTTTTGTGTCTTCTTTTTGTAAATTAAAACTATCCTGTTCTGTGAATGAACCAATAGTTACTCTTTTGTAGTCAATAAAAAGCTTTATAAATATGTTTGAGTTTCTATGTTTTGCCTGTAGATGTTCTATTAAATCCAGTATTTGATTGGCAGAAATAGAGGCTTCAATTATAGAAGTTTCCGGATATTTAATATCTAAGAAGGCAAAAACTGCTGATTTCTTATGTATATGGATAGGATAGGCTTTATGCTTTTTTAGGGGAGAAAAGAAATCTGAAATCTCAAGCTTATTATTTCCTTTTATTTCTATGAATAAGAGGCCTATATGCCTTTTTTCCCCTTTTAGTATATCTATTTGTAAAGCCAATTCTCTTTTTTCTTCTATATTTAAATTAGAGATATAATTGTTAAAAAGTTCTTTATCGCTAAGGCTTATGAAATTTCCACATTTTTCACAAAATATAACATTGTCTTTATTTTTACTCCCACATACTTTGCAAATCATTTATTACCTCCATTAAACAAGAACCTTACTCCAAGACCGTTCATAAAACCAACTTCATTTGTTTTTAGGTGATAGTAAATATCTAAAAGTTTATAGTTTATGTCTAACCCCCAACCAATATTTAAGGGATTACTCTCTATGCCAAAAGAAAGAAGGATATTTTTGAATGGTTTATATAGGATTGCGAATTTAGTATTAATTTCGCTGAATTCTGTCCTTTCAAACAATAATAGCATATTGTAGGATTTAGAAGGTAAAAAGCCCAGGGAGAAATAAGGTTGTATGATAAGTTTATCAACAGTATTAATATTTAAAGAAGAGATGTTATTAATTCCTAACTCTGCTTCCCATTTTTTATATATTTTAGCCCAGGTTCCAACAGACATTGAAGGCATATAGAAATTATTTGTTTCAACAGAAATTCTTTGAAGTTTAAATGAACATCCTATGCCTTTTTGCATAGAGATATATGAAAGATTTAAAACACCTTCAATCTCATTATATATACCATTACCTGCATATCTTAATCCAGAATTAATTGTGAGATTCTTAATCCCGAATCCGCATGCAACTGAGCTGTAGTTTATATAAGAATATTGAGTGGTATATATATCTATTCCATGGATATTATTGGTAGTTACTGGCACATAGAATATTCTTTCAAATCCAGTTCTATCCCCCAATAGCATTTCAGGGTATACTGGAGAAAAATTTTGCAAAATACTTGCGAAAATGAATGCAACCATTATTTACGTCCTATTGTAATTGTTGTTTTTATGGTTTTATTGTTATAGATTTTTAAAACAATAATATAAATACCCATTTGTAGCCTATTCCCAAATTCATCAAGTCCATTCCAATAAACTGTACCTGTTCCACCAGGCGTATTTTTTAAAATAGACTTTAGCTTACGACCGTTTATAGTATAGACAGATAAATCAGCATTGTTTAAAGGAGGAAAAGAATAGTTTATTTCTATTCTTTCGCCTTCATCAGGGTAAAAAACTTTCTTATCAACTTTTAAATTTATTTGCGTAGATGTATCTGTATAAAGGGATTTAATGTCGTTAATGGATCTGGGTAAAATCTGATAACCATCACTACACGAACCATTATCAGAATATTGTGAAGCAATACCTATGATATTGTAGAATTTATTTAGTTGTACACTATCGTAAGGGATATTAGTTTCTTTTTTAATTCTAAGATTTATAACAGCTCCCCCGTTATTTAAAAGATAGTTTGCTCCACTTGCATCTTCATCAGGCTCTGTTATAATTTTAACACCATTGAGTTCAACAAGCTGACCTTCCATATCTTCAGTAATAGTAGCTCCTGCATTAAGTTTTGTGGGTTGAGGTAATGCTGATTTCTCTATGAGATGTATTTCGCTATTAGTGATTTCTGTTATTCCTTTATATTCTTTTACAATCCCTTCAATCTCAGTAAGCCATCCTAAAGAATCGTACCCGTTTGGAATATTTACATAGTTTGGTGCAAAGATATTTATCCCTGCTGTCGAGTCTTGAACAAAGAAAGAAGGGAGGTTCTTTGAGCCTATAAAACTTCCTTTACAGGTTATAATCCCTTTTATTTTAACTTTCTTGCCTTCCATTAGAGAACTACACGAAAGGGCTGAGTGTTTTTGTACTTCTTTTATTGGTAATATAGATGAAGTATCGTTATTTGTTCCTTTATTTTGTATGTCCGTTCTAAATCTCGGCAAGATCTCAACTTCATTATAGAATGATACTATCCCAATAATATTGACAGTGTCATTTGTTAAGGAAAGGCCAGGGATATCAGTGTCTTTGTCAATTCTTAAAGTTACACTCCCGGTATTGTCGCTTATCGTGTAGTTTTTATCGCCTTCAAGATTTTTAGAATCTATTGTAACGTCTTTTAATAGAACAAGTTCTCCCATATGGTCATAAGCTTTATTGCATTTTGTTGAGGTTGTATCAAACAGACAATTGTTTTTTAAAATATTTATGTTGTCTGGTTTTAGTTCATATTTGCCTTTAAAGGTATCAACCATGCCAGAAACTAATAAACTATCTCCGATATTTATATCGTACATATCGAAAGAGAATATATTTATCCCACCTGATGAATCCTCTATAAAAATATTAAGATAATTATAATCAAAAATACTATCTGCTACAGTTGCACATCCTGTAATGCTAACTGTTTTGCCAATATAGTTTCCCGTATATAAATCTTTTATTGGTATGATTTCTCCTGTGGGGAGGGAGGATAAATCATTTAACTTTCTTGGCATTAATTGATAACCTTCGTTATATGGTGCATAGACATCATGTTGAGAAAGAATCCCTGTTATATCTATTGTATCTGAAGGTATCTCTGCGCCAGGTATATCTGTGTCTTTGTCAGTATACACTGTTATAGTATCCTCGTCTTTTATTAATTTATACGAGGTGTTGTCTTCAAATATACCATTTTCGATAAATACTACATTGTTTAATTTAACAAGGAAACCTTCATTGTTTTCGTTTATGTCAGAAATATTGATTTCTTTTGGCTGTATCTGTCCTATCCCGAGTTTGGTAATTGATATATCCTTCAGTTCAGTAAGTCCGTAGAAATTATCTACAATACCTACAACATTTACACTGTCTCCATCTTTTAAACTGCTAACTTCATCACCGTATAGAGCAATACCACCTGTATTATCCTGTATAAATGCAGGTCCGTAAGCCCCGAAATATTGTGAAGATGTTACCACTCCACTGACTTCCACTTGCTGGCCTAATTTTACAGGGATTCCGTTGCTATCTACTATCTTAGCTTCAGAAATAGGGATGTTAAACAAAAAAAGTACGTATATCATTGCCATTCCTTTTTTATAAGTTTAGCAGCTTCGTTAAGAGCTTTTTCTGCAGGTTCTGCTCCTGTATAAATTTTTTCCAATGCTTCGGCTAATCTTTTCCTTCCTGAGAACCAGATTTTTAGCTTCGGTTCAAAAGTAGAGAAATATAACTGTTCATAGATAACTTTTAATCCGGGCTGCTTAGTAAATCTTTTTTTCATAAGGCTATCTTTTAAGATACTTTTTCTTACAGGAAGGTAGTAAGTATTCATAGTCCATTTTAATTGAATATCGTACGATAGTAAATAATTTAAAAATTCCATAGCTTTAGAGGCTCTTTTAGTGTCATTATTCTTAAAAATACCGACATCAGTACCAGCTATTATCATAGCTTTTTTCTTGCCTTGAGGAAAGGGCATTATGCCAACCTCAAAGGTCATTTTATCTTTCATAAATGACCAGGAAACAACAGTCCCTATTATCATTGCAATACGTCCGGATAGAAAATCATCCTGATGTTGATATCCTGAACCAAGATAGGCAATCCTCTCTTGAATCATTTCTCTGAAATAATTTGCTGCATCTATACCAGGTTGTTTGTTAAATCCTATTGTTTTTGTTTTTTCATCAAGAATAAAACCGCCATTTTGTAGAAGGAGTATTTCAAAAATCCAAGGATCACTGGATAGTCCTAATCCGTAAATTTCCGGTGTTCCATCATTATTTTTGTCTATTGTTAATTTTTTTGCTATCGTTTTAAGCTCTTGCCAGGTTTTTGGAAGGCTATCAATCCCATATTCTTTGAATATTTCTTTATTGTAAAAGATAACAGGAAGACTTTTATTAAATGGAAGTGTGTATCTTTTACCATTAAAAAGACCCTCTTTTAAAAATACAGGAAAAAAATCAGTCGTATCAATTGTAATCAATGTATCTATAGGTAGTAAGAGATTTTTATCTTTAAGCTGAATTGCCCAGCTTCCGTACATTTGAGCAATGTCGGGCAGGTGTCCGCTTTGAGCAGCTCCCATTAGTTTTTGAGAAAGAGCACCATAATTTGCCATACTTATATGAGAAATGGAGATTTTTTTTGTTTTTTCAAATGTCTGTATAATAGAATCTAAGGTTTTGCCAAGAGGTCCGCCCATCGCATGCCAGAAAACAACTTCTTTTTTGGGTTTAGAGCATGAAAATAGTAAAAAAATCAATAATATAGTTATATTTTTCATATAAAAATAATACATAAAAATTAAGGTTTGTCAATAATTTTAACTTTATTCAAAAGCTTGATTTATTTGTGTTTGATTTTTTTTAATACGTAGTTAATAATGGGGGAGAAGAATCTTGATTTGAGTAGTATTACGAATAGTTTGTTTTTAAGTCCAGGTACATGTATTACTTTATTGTGTTTTAATGCCTTAAGGGAACTTTCTACAACATACTCTTTATTTGTCCATAAAAAAGACGGGATACTGTTTCTATTGAAGTTTTTGTAGGCATCTCTATCATGGAATTCTGTATAGGTGTATCCAGGACAAAGGGCTTGAACCTTTATCCCCTTTTCTTTAACTTCTAATGAAAGGGATTGGGAAAATGAGGTAATAAAACATTTTGTGGAGGAATACATAACTGCTCCCTTTCTTTTGAGAAAAGAGGCTATTGATGATACATTAATTATTATCCCTCTATTATTTTTTAGCATAGGGATTAGTGCTGCATGAGAAAAACTTACAGTTGCGTTTATATGCACATTTAACATTGAAAGATGTTTTGATAAATCTATTTTAGAAAATTCCCCTGGTATTCCGAACCCTGCATTGTTAATAAGAATATATAGATTGTCAAGAGATTTAATCAGTTTTACAGCTTTGTTTATTTCGTTTATATCACTTAAATCAGATGAGATTATTTTAGTATTAGTATTAAAAAGTTTCTTTAGCTCGTTTTTAATACCTTTTAATTTATCTATGTTTCTTGCGAGCAAAATTAAATCATAGCCTTTTTGGGCCAACTTAAAGGCATAAGCCTTACCAATTCCACTGGATGCACCTGTGATAAAAACACTCATTTTTTCCATGATTTTATTATATACAAAAAAATATAAAATTCAAGTGTTTCTATATTAAAAAACTTATTTTTTATGTTAAAATAAAAGTAATTATATATTATAATTGTTTCTATAAGCAGTATTTTTTTACTTGACTTTTAAGTGATTTTATATATAATTAAAGCTGTTCGCCCCTGTAGCTCAGACGGATAGAGCGACGGTTTCCTAAACCGTAGGCCGTGGGTTCGAATCCCTCCAGGGGTATAAATTGAGTGAGGAGATTAGATGAAAGTAGAAAAAGAAGATAAGTTTATTAAATTTACAGAGGATGCAATGAAGTACTATTATCATCATAAAAAAGAGGTGATAACTGGAATATTGCTTATAGTTTTGATTATTGCGGGAGGTATATACTTTTTATCTAATAGTGGTAATAAAGTTAAACCAGAGGCAGATCTTTTATTTCTTCAAAGTATGTCTTTATTCGCAAACGGTGATACATTGCAAGCAGAGACGCAGTTTCGCTCTTTAGTCGTTAAATATCCTAATTCATACAGTGGGATTAAGGCTTTATATTATCTTGGCCATATTACTTTTCTAAAGGGAAACTACCCTGAAGCAAAGGGATTTTTTGAAAAGTTTATTAAAAAGTATTCAAATAAAAAATCCTTTCTAATGCCTGCGGCTTTTATTGGGTATGCAAATACTTTAGAAGAATTAAAGGATTACAAGAATGCCAGTAAGGAATATCAAAAGGTGTATAAGAAATATCCCCGAAACCCGTTGGCAGCTTATGCACTGATGAATGCGGCAAGATGTGAGGCTCTTTATGGGAATAAAGAAGAGGCCAAGAAAATATATGATTTAATAGAGGAAAAATATAAAAATGTTAACATTGCAAAGTTTGCAAAAGGTCAAAAGATTTTGCTTGACCTTGATAGTTTAAGATATTAGAAAGATAGGGTCGTTAGCTCAGTTGGCAGAGCACCTGATTTTTAATCAGGTGGCCGCAGGTTCGAATCCTGCACGACCCATTAATTTTTTTGTTCCCTTTATCAATATTTAATACCCTTAAAATTAATAATTCTTATAGAGTGTATGTAGTAGGGGGGGCTATAAGAGATGAGGTTTTAGGACGGGAATATTCTGACATAGATCTGGTTTTAGAAAAAGACAGGGTGGAAAAGTTAGCCTATAGTATTGGTAAAGAAATAAATGCTCCTGTTATTAAACTTGATAACAGACTTCCCACATATAGAATTGTTAAAGACAAATACATTATTGATTTAAATGGTTTAAGAGGTAAAGATATAATCGCCGATTTGAGGGACAGGGATTTTACAATTAATGCTATTGCATGTAAGATAGAAGATTTTAAAAATTTTTCAATTGATAAGGTTATTGACCCTTTTGATGGAATTAAGGACATAAAAAAAAAGATAATTAAAGTTGTAGATAAAAATTCTATCTCCAATGATCCTTTGAGAAGCTTAAGGGGAATAAGATTTGCAGCAGAGCTTTGTTTTAATTTTGAAGCCCAAACAAAAGAGAAAATAAAGAATGCTTCTTTTAGCCTCGTGGCAAAGGAACGGATACACTATGAGCTTATAAAGATTTTTTCTACAGACAATAGTTATTTGCAGCTTAATAATATGATACAATGGGGACTTTTTACAAAAATTTTTCCTGGAACTGATGCTTTTCTTTTACATACTACTGCACGAGCTCATACTTTGATGGTTTATCATACTCTTGAGAGGTTTTTAAATACATCGTACAGTTTTTTTTCATCTCCTAAAGCAAGGACTTACCTTAGTCGTTCTGAGTGGATTATAGCTTGTCTTAAACTCGCAGCTTTATTTCATGACATAGCTAAACCAGAAAAGGAAATAATGGTTGATGGAGCTTTTCATTATTATGGTCATGATACTTCTGGAGGTGAATTTACAGAAAGGCTTTTACGGTTGCTTAAGTTTTCTACCCAGCAGATAGAAATGATAAAAATTATAGTAGAAAGGCATATGCACCTACATTTGCTGGCTACATCAGAGGAGGTATCAGATAGAGGCATTAGAAAATTTATAAAAGTTACAGGTAAACATACAGTTGGTGTTATGCTTATGGATTTAGCAGATGGTTTTGCGACGGCTGGTCAGATACAACATTTGTTAAGTTTATATAAAAGAATAATTGATATAATGGAGCACGATGAGAGGATGAGTAAATTTAAGCCCTTTATCAATGGTTATGATTTAATTGATATGGGTCTTAAACCTTCTCCTTTGTTTAAAGAACTTCTGGAAGAAATACGGGAACAACAACTTGAAGAGAGTATTAAAACGCGAAAAGAGGCTTTAAATATGGTTTACAAAATGCTTAATGAGAAAGGAATAGAGGTTTCCCATGTCCTGGAATGATGACATCAATATCATAAGATTCTAAGATCTGTTTTCTTGCTTTTTTTAAAAGTTTATTTGATATTGCATACGGATCCTCAATGTTTAACCAGTTCCGAGGGGGTTGATCTATCCACCAGAAGAGATCGCCTGCAAAAAGAAGTTTTTCTTCCTTAAAATAGAAGGCTATATCTTCACCAGAGTGAGCATAATAAAAAAGTGGTAAAATAAAGTGAGGATAGTTATACTTAAAGAATTGGTTTTCTTTAAATACATATCCGTTGCTTACAATATTTGTTTTCCTGGGTAAGAGTTTAATATTATACAGATGATCAATATGATTATGGGTAAGAATTGCAATATTCAGTTTCTGTTTTTTTAAATAGAGACCTATCCGTCTGTCTGCTCCTGGATCAAAAACATATAATTTATCATTGGTTTTATAGATAAGTGTGGAACTTGAAACATATCTGTCCTTTATATATCCATAAAAAATACTTACAATCATTCTATTTGGTTTTTTAAGTGTGAAAGTAGAAATGGTGTTATAAAAATAGTTATTACAGATGTGAATACCAGAATAGAGAAGAGATTTCTATCTATTATTCCAATACTTAGTGCGGATTCAGCAACAACAAGATCAATACCTCCTCTACTATTCATACCTACCCCAACAGATGTGCTATTGTGGAAAGAAAGGCCAGATAACTTTGCACCAATACCTGCTCCTATAATTTTACCTATAAAAGCGGAAGCAAAGATAAATAAAAAAGTCCAATTTAAAACCGAAAAATCAATCTTAACAGAATAGCCTATCCATCCGAAAAATAAAGGTCCAAAAAAACCCCATGTCCATAGACCAATGTTAATTTTCTCATTCTTTTTTAAAAAAATTGAAAGTATCAGACCGGCAAAAAAAGCTCCAATCATCAAATGAAGTTTAAAGGAATGAGCAAGTGAGGCAAAGATGAGCATAATTATTAGAAAAATCCCAAGTTTAGTTCTTGCATTAAATCTTTTGAACGGTGTATACCGCTCTTTTACCCGTTGAATAAAAATAAGCAATAAAAGCATTATCAGGATGAACAAGGAGATAATTACAAAAAGTATTAATATGTTTTTAGGAATTATTCGTCTTGATCTGGAAAAGCCAGTAACAATTGAAAGTAGAAATATCCCAATTATATCATCTACAATAGCAGCTACAATTATTGTCATGCCTGCTTTTGTTTTAAGTTTATTTATATCAACAAGAACAGCAACACTAAGGGCTACGGAAGTGATTGAAATGGCAGTCCCAATATATAACGAGACAATTGTGTTGAAGTGGAAAATGTAATATCCTCCGAGAAATCCAAAGAGAAAAGGAAATATTATACCTCCTACGGCTGTCAAAAACCCCGATTTTCCTGCCTTCTTTAGCATGTTTATGTCAGTCTCAAGCCCTGCCATAAACAAAATGAATATACTACTTAAATCTATAAGTATTCCAATATTACCTCTTACAACTTCAGGATGGAAGCCTTTTAAAAATTCTTGATTGGCTGGCATTATAAAGTTTAAGAAAGTAGCTAAAATCGGCCCTGCTACTATTCCTCCAATTATAGATCCCAGTACCCATGTCTGTTTAAATCTTTGAGCTAAAAATCCACCAATTACTGCAGTACCAACTATCAGTGTAAGGTGAATGAATTCCAATATTTAGGCCCAGCCCAATTGTCTCCTTGCTGTTTCCGACATCATTTCTGGTTTCCATGGTGGTTCAAAAGTTAATTCTACAACTGCACTATTTACTCCATCCATACTTTCTACAGCTTTTTGTGTCTGTATCTGTAGCATATTAGCTAAAGGACATCCTGGTACTGTAAGTGTCATGAGAATTTTAACATTGTTGTTTTCATCTACGTCTATGTTATAAATTAATCCAAGGTCAACAATGTTAACACCTATTTCCGGATCGTAAACTTTCTTAAGGCGATCTTTTATCTTTTCTATTTCTAACATTTTTCCTCCTTACATTTTAGTTATTATGTTATACCAGTACTTCCAAATCCTTCTTTATTTCTTAGAGTTTTATCAAGGTTTTCTTCTACTTCAAATATAACCTTTAGTATGGGGGTGAATACCATCTGAGCAATTCTCATATCAGGAATTACTGTAAATGGATTCTTCCCCATATTTATGAGCAATACTTTGATTTCACCTCTGTAATCACTGTCTATTGTCCCGGGAGAGTTTATTATCCCGATGTTATGTTTCTGTGCAAGACCGCTACGTGGCCTTATTTGTGCTTCCATATGTGAAGGTAAGGAAATTGCAATACCTGTTGGAATTGTTTCTACATTTCCAGGTGTGATTACTACAGGATAATCAATAGCAGCATGCAAGTCAACGCCAGATGCTCCTTCTGACATATACCTGGGTGGTTTGCCACCCCTTAATAATTTAATTCTTACTGTAGGGTAATTTCCATCCATTTTGAAACACACTCCATTGGGTATAGTATTTTTTGATTATTTTAAACATAATTGAATCTATATCATTTATATTTTCAAATTTTTTAATTTGACACAGAAAGAAATTGTCTTTTTTAACAAAATATCCCCAGAAAAGATTGAGATGAAATTTTCTTACAAGTACGTCAATCCCTCCGGGAAGTATTCTTTTACAGGAAAAAAGATTTACAATCCTTTTTCGACCTTTTATCCATCTATCGCCAAGAATAAAAATTACTCTTTTTTCTTTTATAGCTTTTAGAAGTCCTGAAACATCGCCTAACTTTATAACCTTTATATTATATTTTTCCCTTATTTTACTGAGAAAATTTGACCAGAATGGTACATCTTCAATAATAGCAGCACAAGGAATTTGTCTTAAAGCAAGATATATTGCTCCTAATTCGTATGCTCCTATATGAGCAGATATTAAGATCCCTCCCTTTTTTAGTTCTGGAGGTATATTGCTTTTTATTTTTAAAGGAAGAGCTTCTTTTATGTGGAAGGTAATGAGTAAGAAAAGAGAATAATAGAAGTTGTAAAAAGTTTGTATAGGGCGATACGGAACGTTAAGGCAGAAAGAATTTGTATAGATTGTTCTTCTTCTATCTTTAGACAAAAGAGAAAAAAATGATATAATTAATGCTAATAATTTCTTGTTTTTATCTGAAAGACGTGAAATAGTATTTAAATACTGGTTTAGTAGTTTAAGGTGTAGCATGCTTTATGGCATTTTTCGCTAATTTATCAGCTTCTTTGTTTTTCTCTCGTGGAATATGGATTATCCTAAAGTCAGGAATTTCTTTAATTATTTTTCTGACTTGTTTATTTAACTTTTGTAATCTATTGTTTTTTACTTTATAGATACCTTTTATTTGTTTAACAACAAGTTCGCTATCAGAAAAAACATTTACACTATATGCTTGCATTGTGATTGCATTTTTCAAACCAACCAATAAGGCAGTGTATTCAGCTTCATTATTAGTGGTTTTCCCAATTGAAATGGATTTTTCTAAAAGTTTCTTGTCATTTTTATATATAACAATTCCAATGCCAGCAGGCCCGGGGTTTCCAGAAGAGGCGCCGTCAACAAATATTTTAATGGTGGGCAACAAGGATTCTGCCACAATTTTCACAGAAAAAAAGCTTTTCTTCTTTTTTTATTTCTATATAAGTTTGGAATGGAATTCTATCATAACATTCCCCACAAATTGCTTCATTATTTTCAACAAATATTTCTGAAATTGCAATACCATCTTTGGTATTAGAAATCTTTTCATAAACAGAAATATAATTTTTGGGAACTTCAGATATAATTTTCTCCCTTTGTGTTAAGTACTCATTTTTTTCATTCTGTAGTTTGTTGTTATAAATTAGTTTATTATAAAATGATAAGTAGATAGATTACCTTCATAAGTGATAGATATAGCTACTACTACTATTGATATATATCTGTTTTTTATATATAATCTATAGATGATATAG
>JALVRC010000124.1 GCA_027025255.1 Caldifarciminota bacterium | reverse complement strand
GAAAAGTATAATGAACTAAATTCTGAAAAGATAGAAATAGAAACAAAAATAAACTCATTGAAAGAAGACCTAAAAGAATACAAGTCTGAAACAGATATTATAAAAAGTAAAATAAAAGCATTTGAAAACATTATTAAAGGCATAAAAATGCAAAAAGATTTGGAAAATATAGAAGAGTACCAAAAAAAACTAAAGGAAAAATCTACACATGAAGAAAATATCAAGGTTCAAAAAGGCATACTACAAAGCTTTATCACAGCGCAGGGAGATTTATATTCAAAGATAAAACAATGGAAAGCGGAGATAAATAAATTAGAATCATTTAAGTATGCTGCCTTAGAAATTGAATACGATGAAGATAAACTAATTGAACTTAAAAATGAACTAAAAAATATAGAGCAAGAACTTGAGGAAAAGATTGATTTATTTGACAATGTAAAAAAAAGTATAAAAGATATTGAACGACGAGCCTCAAAAATCTTTACAAATGAAAATATTATCTGTGAGACAGTAGAAGATATGGAAAATATACTGAGCAGGCTTAAAAACTTTATTGAAAGGGTGGATAGGACAAAAAATAATGCGCATATACTTATAAACATACTGACAAACATTGATAATAAAGAAAAGAAGCGCATCACAGAACTATTTGGAGCAAAAAAACCTGTAAGCAAATACTTCAACATGATAACAAAGAAATATGACGAGGTAATATTTCAACAAGAACGAATTTATGTAAAAGAAAAAGACAAATTATTAGATGCAAACAAGCTTTCAGGAGGGACATACGATCAGTTATATCTTGCTATTAGGTTGTCTCTGGCTCAAATTTTGTTAAAAAACGAAAAGGGGTTTTTTATAATGGACGATCCGTTTATAAAGTCAGATACTCCCCGATTACAAGACCAAATAACGCTTTTAAAAGAGCTTACCAATAATGGCTGGCAAATCCTCTACTTTACTGCCAAAGAAGAAATTAAAGAACTATTAAAAAATGATATAAAAGAAAAACGTATTGCATTCTTTAATGTAAACCCCTTAGGGAATAAAGATAAAAAAATGAGTACAAAAAATATCTATGAAAAACACCTGTTGTTTTGAGTATATAATCCTATATTTTATTATATTTGAAATCATTGACTTTAAGTAAAACCTGTATATAATGAAACAAAATGGAGGTTAGATGATTTTTTTATTGTTTTCAATAACCGTATTTCAGGATGATTGGTCAGGAGGCGCTGACTCAACTCCTGTTTTACAATTTAAAAATAATTTCTATTCAAGTGAACATATTAGTTTTCAAAATCCCGGATACATTTCCTTAACTGCTCAAACCTATGATTACAATGCATGGGGAAAACACTCCATTGAATACTCTACATCAATATGGGGAACTTCCACTGTTTTTCCTGTTGACTTTGACCATGACGGAGATGTGGATTTTATTGGTATTAGAAAAGAAAGAAATGAAATAGTATACTATGAAAACATAGGTATGAATTTCGTGCCCAATGTTATTGCGAGCGTTTCAAATCCCATAACACTCTGGCCAGAAGATATTGATGTTGACGGAGACAGCGATATTGTTGTTGCGACAGGAGGTGAATCAGCAAATCCTGGCGAAATTTATTGGCTGGAGAACAATGGGAATCTGTCATTTACTCCGCACCTGATTATACATACATCGTATAGATGGTGGTTTACAGTTCCTGGGGATATGGACAATGACGGAGACATTGATATAGTTGCAACGGATGTTACCAATTCTGACGGACGTTCATGCGGAAATGTCTGGCTCTTTGAAAACAATGGCAGCATGAAATTTACCCCCCTTGAGTTGTGGCATGGTGTCAACAACCAGGAAAGGGCAAGAAGGATATTTATTGCTGATTTGAACAATGACGGATGGAATGATATTGTAACAAGCTATTATCCTCTAATGGTATTTATCAATAGACATGATAAAACATTCACCCAGAAAACTATCCAGAGCGGATACGTAGACGGTGCCTGGGTAGAAGATTTTAATAATGATGGTTTTTTAGACATTTTCGCTGCGAATAGCACGATAATAAGATGGTATGAGAACACCTCTGACGGTCTTAACTACATTGCTCATACTGTTAAGGCTGTATCACGCGATTATGAAGACGGTGCTGTTGCAGGAGATATTGATCTTGATGGTTTGACAGATGTAGCCTGTGGATACAATAATATTGCCTGGTTTAAACAGAAAACAGACGGTACATTTGACACGTATGAAATTACTCAAGCAGAAAACAATCACTGGCTATATCTTTTTAATGCTCATGAGGAAGATTGTGATGTTGACATTGATATTCTTGGCGTGAGAGAAAACGAGATATTCTATCTTGAGAATAAAATTGTTAGCTCATTTTACAATGATGGGAATCTTCTTTCGTCCATACTTGATACGAAAGCGCCTTCAATAATGGACAGTGTAATGTGGGATGTATGCACCCCTCAGGGATACAGAATAGAAATATACCTGAAAGCAAGTTCTGATACCAATACCCTTGAAAATGCAGAGTGGATAGGCCCTTTAACGCAAGGGGCAATAAATGATACATTCTTTAAGACCCCTTATAGATACTACCAGTATAAGATTCATTTAAGAAGACTCTCAGCTGTAGCAGCTCCTTCTTCCCCGCTTTTTGATTTTATATCATTTACTTACCATAGTCAGTCTCCAATGATTAGTTTTACTCCGGATACAAGTGTGTATCTCCATCCCGAAGAAAGGATAAATGTTCTCTCCATACTTACAAATCTGTCTGAATTTAATGACAGCATAAGTATTTCAAGTATGCTAAAGGGAATGGACAATATTACTATTACTCCTTCTCTCCCTTATACTGCAACGCTTACTCCCCATGATACAGCACATTTTACTACTGCAATAGTTGTAAGAAATGAAGCGAAAGAAAACTCCTCTGACACAATTGAGCTTATAGCTAAGTCTTTAACAGATACAACTATCAGAGATACATCAACAATCATAGCAAATATTTTATTTTCAGGCAAGCTATCAATGCCTGACACATTAGTTTTTGATAGCTATTATATAAACGACAGTGCATATTTACCCCTTAATTTCTCATATACCTTAAACGGCAGTGATTCCATATTCTTCAGGTTTATAAAAGGGAACGAAACACTATACAATGTCCGAAATGAGCCTTTAGAAAAAATTAACAGTATGTTCTTCTATACGTATACGGATGTATCTCAACAGGACAGTCTATATATTAAATATACTTTTAAACATAACGATACATTGATAATTGAAGGTAAAGGAAGAAAACTCCTGCCGGATACAACTGTTATAATTCTTGCGCCTCAGGCTAAAGCTTTCTCAAATATAGCAATAGAACCTGACACCTCTGGGTCTGTTATGCCTGGAATGTCCATTTCATACCCCCTAAGACTTATAAATCTATCCGACCAATATGCCTATCCTTCAGTATGGTTTATAAACGAAAGTGCCGAATGGACAAGAGAAATTGAGGGTCTTAAAAACACAAACAATACCTTTTATCCCTATGATTCCATAGCTCCCTATGATACTGTATACTTTACTCTAATACTTACCCCTCCAGATTCTTTAGGAACTAACATAACAGGCATAGGAGGAAATAATGTACTAACCCATATTGATACAATTGTCGCCTCCTACCAAAATAATGATACATGCAAGATAGTAACAGATGTGATACCTGTATTTAACGTGCATAACTATCCCAATCCGTTTACTGAAAGCGGAACAACATTCTTTATATCACTTCCCATGGAAGGTGATATAACACTTTCTGTTTATACAAGGGCAGGAGAAAAGGTTAAAGAGCTTTTAAAAACAGAACATTTGGATAGAGGCATACATCATATCTTCTGGGATGGGAAAAACGAAAAAGGTAAAAACACTGCATCCGGTATATTTGTATATGTATGCACATATAAACCTCAAGATGAGAAAGAGTTAAAGGTTATAAAAAAGGCAGTAAAGCAATAAGAAACAATTGCCATCGTGATAAGTTAAAAGTACAGGTTTTTGTTTTTCACTGATATATAAGAAATTTGATTTGAGGTAAGCTTTTAACACTTAAAAAGTTCAAAAACCTACTATAAATTGGTGCAAAATAAATAAAAATTTATTTGTATAAAGAATCTATTTCAGAAAAAGTGAAAAAATTAAAAAAATATCTATAAAAAACTTGGCAAAAAATGAAAAATACATTTTATATCATGGCATTATTGCTGTTTACAATAAG
>JALVRC010000123.1 GCA_027025255.1 Caldifarciminota bacterium | reverse complement strand
CTTTTTATTTTTACTTATACCTCTGTATCCTCCCATACTTGAAAAAGGTATAAATCTTGCATTGAAAATATTTAAGAAATCTCAGGTAAAGCTTTCTTTAAGCATTAAACATATCCTTTTTCTTCTTTCTGGGTATATGTTTATATGGTTTATTTATGGGTTTGCAGTATTCTTTATTATTTTGGGTTTAAATATTAATATCTCTTTTATGTGTGTAGTATTTGTTATATCTTCCTATGCAACCTCATACATTGGAGGTCTTTTGATGATATTAATACCAGGAGGCATTGGTGTGAGAGAAGGATTGCTTACGCTTCTTTTAAAAGGGATTGTTCCCGTATATATTTCATCTTTTGTTGCAATTGTTCAAAGACTTATTTTTACATTAGCAGAGATTGTAGGGCTTATATTAACAGTAATAATTCAAGGAGGAAGAAAATGGCGAAAAAAGGCATTAAAAAAAGAACAAAAATAAGTAAGAGCCCAATGAATTTTTTTAAAAGGCTTGGCAAACTGCCAACGGTTTTTTATCTGTTGATTATTGCTTTCTTGGGCATTATTTTTTTATATCAATTATTAGATCCATCAAAAATGCTTAAGGCTTCTGATCAGACTATAGCCGGATATATGTTTCAAAACTTTATGAGGGAAGAGATACTTTCCGGACATGGTTTCCCTTTGTGGAATCCGTATATTTTCGGTGGGCTTCCATATATTGATGCTTTTCATGGGAATCTTTTTTATCCGACTGCATTTTTAAGACTTATATTCTCTGTACATTTCGCACTGTCACTTACATTTATCATACAGATTATTGTGGCAGGTATAGGGATGTTTTTATTTTTAAAAAAGCTAAAGGTAAGGAATTTTATCTCTATAATAGGCGGGGTTTCCTATATGTTTACAGGTTACATTATATCTATGGTAAGTGCTGGACATGACGGAAAGGTAATTGTGGCGAGCCTTTTGCCCTGGAGTTTTCTTTTTATTCATTCAGCAATTGAGAATAAGCGGTTTACATGGAGCTTTTGGGCATTGAACGGATTGGTAATCGGGCTTGCTCTTCTCTCCCCTCATGTACAGATGACATACTATTTATTGATGGCAGGTTTTTTCTATTTTATTTATAAGGCATTTTTGGACGAAAAACAAAAATTCACTCTGGGATTAAAAAAGGCAATTGGATATGTGGTTAGTGTAATTACAGGCTTCCTTCTGTCTGCTGTACAGTTTCTTCCCTCATTTTTCTACCTGCGTTTTTCCCCAAGAGAAGCGCTTAAAAGAGGCTGGGAATGGGCAACGTCCTGGTCTATGCCTCCTCTGGAGACATTTGATCTTTTAACACCTGATTTTTCCGGGAGAGGGGAGCTTTACTGGAGTTTTAATTATTTTAAACAGCATACAGAGTATTTTGGTATAATCATACTGTTTTTAGCAATCTTTACTGTAGCTGCTTTTATTAAAAAGAGAAGGATTATCTTCTTCCTTTCTCTTGGACTCTTCGGGATTTTAATGGCCTGGGGTGGGTTCAGCCCGTTTTACTATATTCCTTACCATATTTTCCCGATGATAGCTAAATTCAGGGCTCCTGGCATGATATTCTTTATAACCTCTTTCAGTTTTGTAATACTTGCTATGCTCGGACTTGAATACTTTATTAAACTTTCTGAACAACCTGGTAAGGAAAGGGCTAAAGCCCTTAAGCTATTCTACAATACATCAATAGTCTTCACATCCGTTATAGCTCTTTTTATCCTTATGACAACGGTTTTCAGGGAAGCTTTTGTTTCTATGATTAAATCTTTTACCAATGGATATATAACAGCACATTACGGAGCGCAGGCAGCTCTCGGCAGGATGCAGGCATTCACGGAGAACTTACCTACGTTGGCTCATGGACTTTTTATAGCCATAGTATTTGTGTTAGCTACTGCTGTTATTGTTTATTTTCTCTATAAGACTGATAGAAAACATTATCTTTATCCAGTCTTGATGGTAATTGTTCTTGCTGATTTATGGGGAGTGGGTAAATACTACGTGAAAATGCAGGATGGACCGAAAATAACTTACAGTAAAGATATTGTAGCCCAGTATCTAAGCAGTGATAAGGGTTTGTACAGGGTTTTCCCTATGTACTACAGAAATGATGATTATCTTATGCTTTTTGATATAAGAAATCTTGGTGGTTATCATGGTAACCAGCTTGGGGCATATCAGGAGTTTATTGGAGCAAAAGGCACGATAATGTTTCAGGGTTATGAGAACCTATTTTACAAAAACTTTTTAAGCCTAATGAACACAAAATACATAGTTGCTCCGATACTACCGGACACTTCTGTAATAAGAGACGAGCGAACAAAGCAGATAGTGGTTATGCTTTCTAACTTTCTTAAGAATAATGCAAGGCCAGAGATTACAGGACAGAGATATGCGATTTACAGGTTTAATAACTATTTGCCAATAGCCTTTCTTATTGGGAATTATAAAAGAGTAAAGAATAAAGATGAGCTTTTTAATACTTTGAAGAATGATGCTTTTTCTCCAATTGACACTGCATTAGGATATGTTTCGTTACATGAACATATAGCTCCTTCAAAAGGAAGTGTGAAAGTGCTCTCCTACATGCCCAATAGAATACTTTTGAAGGTAAGTAGTAAAACAAAACAAATACTTTTTCTAAGTGAAAACTACTATAAATATATATCTGTTTCTATTGACGGTAAAAAGCACAGGCTGTTAAATCTTTTTCATACATTAAGAGGTGTGGTGGTACCAGAGGGGGAACATACGGTTAAATTTTACTATGATTCTGTATGGCAGAGGCTCGGCTTATGGCTAACCATTATTGCCCTTCTTGCAATAATTTTAATAATTACAATGGATTATTTAAAGCTTAAAAGGGAACAGTGAAAAGAGCAGTAAAATTTGTAGCTTTGACATACCTCATTTCAGGTGTTTATTCTTTGTTATATTTGTTTTTCCCGTTAAAGACTACTGTAGGGAGCTTACTTACAGCATTATATATGTTTATTCCCTTTTTGAGTGCATTTATACTTCAGAAATTTCTTTACCATGAGCCATTAAAGAACATATTTGTTACATTTAAACTTTCCTATTGGTATATTTTTGCCCTGTTTCTTCCTGTTTTATGGGTTGGAGGAGCTTTTTTAGTCTCTTTATTATTTAAGGATGTAAGTTTTTCATCAGATATGTCAGGGATGATAGAAAGATTTAGAAATACACTTTCTTCTGAGAAGCTTGAGCTTATGAAAAAACAGATAAAAAGCATCTCTCCCATATTAATGCTTTTGGGTATGATAGGCCAGGGGCTTCTGGCTGGAGTAAGCATAAATGCTGTATTTGCTTTTGGCGAAGAGGCTGGGTGGCGTGGTTTTCTTAATAAAAATCTTAGGGATATACTGGGCTTTTATCCTTTATCCCTTGTTATCGGTTTTATCTGGGGGCTCTGGCATCTTCCAATTATTATTCAAGGATATAATTATCCTTCTCATCCGTATGCTGGTATTTTTATGATGATTCTCTTTTGCATTTTGCTAACACCGTTTTTTATTTATATTGTAGAGAAAACAGGCTCTGTGATTGGCGCTGCTATAATGCACGGTTCACTTAATGGATTGGCGGGATTAGCCCTTGTGTATATAAAGGGTGGTTCAGACCTTATTGTTGGTCTTACTGGCTTAAGCGGATTTATTGCTCTATTGTTTTTTAATATGCTGCTTTTGGTGTATGACAGGTATATTTCAAAGGAGAGTATAACAAAAGGGTTTAAGAAGAATACAGATTAATTAAACTTTGTGTTATTTGTATAGAATATTTTTGAATTCTGAAGTCTTTGTAGACTATACATAGCAGATATTAAAGGAGTGTTATAATGCTTTTAATCACTATGCAAATAAAGCTTATGGGAGTTTTTATTGTTTCAGGTGGCACAGGGCAAATCCCTGATGATAGGAGTAAAGAATTGTTGCTTGAAGCTCATCCTTCTGTTTATACTGTTGTAAAGGCAAATTACAATGGAAGAATAGTGTATATAGCAGAACCAGAAACCATTATTGTAAGAGGAAGGCGTATAAAGACAGAGAAATTTGATTTAGATACTTTTATTGTAAATATATATGAGGTGAAAGCCGAATTGTGTAATTATTATAATGATTTTCAATCTGGTGGCAGGGGAATGGATACAATTGAGTATGTTGAGCAACTTCTTACAGATAGCTGGTCTTATAGTATAGATGACGTTGGGACATGGAGATTTAAGGCTGAGGCTATTTACAGAGGTGATACTGTTAAAACACCAGGCAAAGAGGCGAAAAGGTTTTGGGGAATAAAACCTGTTGTTCACAGAGTAAGTGTAAGAAGAAATAATAGTCCTGTAGGTTGGGCAGAGTCACGTAAAAGACTACCTTATATATGGGGTAATACGCAATCCCAGGCACGACTTGATATAGGGACAGATTGCGCTGATTATGTTGCAATAGCGTATGAAAGAGCATACAGAAAAAAGATACTTTATCCCTGGACATCATCGCGACAATTCTGCCCAGGTGGATTGTATTTAACAAGAGGCTTTTATATTGTTGATTCAATACACATAGAGGGTTCATTATATTATGATTCAAAGGGGAATATCATGAGATTTAGAAATTATACGGATACTGTATTTAATATAGGTCCGTTTGTATATAAGCTGTCCAGTAAATATGTGGAAATTGGAGATGTTCTTACAACCTATGCACATACAACAATGCTTTTTAAGGATAGCAATAATAATGGTATTCTTGACAGTGAAGATTTGATAATAGAAACCCTGTTTGATTGTCCAAGAACACCGAGGATAGGGGCATGGGGTCTGTTGTATGTGGTAAGATACAGGGATAGATAGTTTTTTATAAGATTGTTGTGCGTATTTCAGTTAAATATTTTTTATAAGGGTATAAATTTATATTTTGTAAGACAATGAAACAAATTAATTTATATTTGTATAGATTTATGTAAATTTCATTCCTTGACATTTGGCAAAGATTATATATAATTACTATGTTGTAGTCGGGGCGTAGCGCAGCCCGGGTAGCGCACCAGCTTGGGGTGCTGGGGGTCGGTGGTTCAAATCCACTCGCCCCGATTTTTTTAAAATTCTTTGTCTTTTAAATATTGACAAGCTCTTAAAAATGTGTATAATATTGCATGAGAAGATATATTGTTAAATTTGGCCCAATTGGGAATAATATTATAAACAACATAATCCCCGTATATGGGGGTGAGAATGGATAGCGAAGATGGTGATCGAAAAAGGAAAAGAACTGGGGGTTCATACAATTCTGGAGTTCTATGGATGTCCTCCTGAAAACCTTCAGAAATCCGAAGAAGTGGAAAAGATTTTTAGAACTGCCTCAGAAATTTCCAATGCACATATTGTTGATTCACTTTTTCACCATTTTAATCCTTACGGTGTATCTGGTGTGGTGGTAATAGCAGAATCTCATTTTACAGTGCATACCTGGCCTGAACATGGATATGCTGCAATTGATTTTTTTTCCTGTAGTGAGGATGTGGATTTGAATAAGGCAATAAGCTTTCTTAAAGAGAAACTAAAGCCAGCTTATGTTTCCCGTATGGATATCAAGAGAGGTATACTGGATGAATAATATATGGTTTCGTGAACTCTATACTGATCATCTTGGAGTGATGTTTAGAATAAAGGATATGAAGTACTCAAATAAGAGTCCATTTCAAGAGATTGTAGTGGTTGATACATACGAGTTTGGACGAGCATTACTTCTTGATGGGAAGACAATGCTAACAGAAAAAGACGAGCATATATATCATGAAATGATAGTGCACTCTCCAATGACTATAAATCCTTTGATTAAAAAGGTTCTAATTATTGGGGGAGGAGATGGAGGTAGCGTAAGAGAGCTTGTAAAATACAGCACAATTGAAAGCATTGATCTTGTTGATATTGATAAAGAGGTTATTGAGGTATCCAAAAAGTATCTTCAGTTTACAGCTCAGAGCCTGGATGATCCGCGTGTTCATATTTATAATGAGGATGGGAGTGAGTTTGTAAAAAAGATTGAAAAAGAGCATTATGATCTTGCTATTATAGATTCTACTGATCCTGTAGGTCCTGGCGCTAAAACCCCTGCTTTTACCCTTATTACTGAAGAGTTTCTTGAAAACGTAGCAGAAGTGCTTACTAAAAGTGGTATTTTTATTGCTCAAACAGAATCTCCGTCTTATGAAGCTGAGTATTTGAAATCTTATCACAAAAAACTCAGGAAATATTTTAATTATATTGCTCCGATGATAATTATGGTTCCTTCTTATTCAGGGTTATGGTCTTTAACATTTGCCTCAAATGTTCATGATTTTTATAGTTTAAATCTTGATAGTTTAAAAACTAAAGAGAGTCTTAATGTGAAGTACTTTAGCTCTGAATTTATGAAGTATTCTATATTGTTTGGTAAGTATTTACCGTATTGAGAATGATTGTATGCCGAGGTGGTGGAATTGGTAGACACGGTGGACTTAAAATCCACTTCCCCAAAAAGGAGTGCCGGTTCGAGTCCGGCCCTCGGCATATTTTTAGAAAAAGCAGGTCTTTCGTCATTAGACCATAGTATATTACATCAGGCATTCTTACACACAAGTTATACCTACGAACAGAAACTTCCACGAAGTTTATCCAATGAAAGATTGGAGTTTATTGGTGATAGTGTGTATGAACTTTTGTTAAGAGAGTATTTGTATAATAAGTATCCGGATGAAGATGAAGGGACGCTTGGCAGAATAAGATCCTATCTCTCCGGGAAAAAGGCAATGGCAATAATAGCAAGGAAGCTGAATTTTTCCTCCTTTATTCGTTTAGGGAAAGGTATGGAAATAAAGGGGGGAAGAGATAACGATAATATTCTTTCTTCCACATTAGAGGCTTTTCTGGGAGCTATCTATTTAACTTCTGATTGGGAGGAGACAAAACGTTTTTTTTATGGTTTTATAGTAAGTATTATTAATGCTCTTAATATTGAAAATGACCCTAAGAATATACTTAACCAGTGTTGTCAGCATAAAAAGATAATCTATACTGTTATTTCTAAGATTGGGAAAGACCATGCCCCAACTTTTCATGTACTTTTATCCGTTGATGGGAAGAAAACATACGGAAAGGGAAATTCAATAAAGGAAGCTGAGAAGGATGCTGCAAGAAAATTTTTAATAAAATATTTAAAAATGGAGGTTTAAATGGAAGATAAGCAGATACAAAGACCAAATATACAGGTAAAGATAGATGAGAAAGATGCAGAGGGGATATATTCTAATTTTTTTGTTATTGCACATTCTTCTGCGGAATTTTTAGTTGATTTTGGCAGGCTTTTACCCGGATTAAAAAATGCTAAGATTCTTTCCCGTATTATTTTATCACCTATTCATGCTTTAAGGCTGAAAAAATTACTTGAGGATAATATCTCAAATTTTGAGAAGAAGTTTGGAAAGATTCACATAGATGAGAAATCCGGAGATAAAAGTATGGGATTTAATGTTGATAGGGGAGATTGAAAAAAAGCTAACAGAGGTAGCGTTATACCTTCTAAAAAAGGACAAAACATATCTTGTGGGAGGGGTAGTAAGGGATTACATAGTAAGAAAACAGATAAAGGATATTGATATAGTAACAGAACTTTCAGTAAAACATTTATTAAAAGAGGTGGATAGGAAATTTAATATTAAGTATACAAAATACAATAGTTTTTTTATGACAGGGGTAATAAAGAACGGTATAAGGATAGATTTAGCTCGTTCAAGAAAAGAGTTTTATTCTCATCCTGGTGCTCTTCCTACTATAGAACCAGCTCCTTTAAAAGAAGACTTTTTTAGAAGAGATTTTACAATAAACGCCATTGCTTTTAGTTTTTTAAAAGGCATTATTGATCCGTATAATGGAGTGAGTGATTTAAAAGCGGGCCTTTTAAGAGTTTTGCATAAGAACTCTTTTTTAGATGATCCAACAAGGTTGTTAAGGGGCCTAAGATTTAAGTATAGATTCAATTTTGCATTTGAGCCATATACATTGAAATTATGGAATATAGGTCTGGATAGACGTTTTTTGTCGTATGTTTCTCCACAGAGAATTAAGCGCGAATTGTTTTTGGTCTCAAGAGAGGATGAAAAGGGAAAGATTGCGATTGAGCTTGTTGAAAAGGGCTTTGTCTCTCATGATTTTTTAAGATATGTTTCATTCAATCTTGAACATGAAGTATTTTTTATGTATTTGTTATTTTTCTGGCATAGTAAAAACTTTCCATTTTCTAAAAAGGAAGATGCTATAATACGTTTTATAAAAGCATCAGAGAAAAATGAACTCAGTTTGGATGTTCTTGAGAAGGTTGATAGGGATTTTATTTATAAATGGATTAAGTATCCTTTTGAAGGACGGGAAAAAGTAAAAAGATTTATTGCACTAAATATCAAACACACACTTAAAGACTTAAAGGAAAAAGGCCTTTTAAAAAAGGCTAACACTGTTATGAAACGTTTAAAAAAGGCTTATATTGAAGGAGAAATTGAAGATTTTAAAGGGGAAGCATTAATTATAAAAAAGGAGTTTTTATGTTAGGAGATTTAGTTGAATTATTGTATCTTATACCAGGCATTCTGTTAGGACTTACAATACATGAGTTTTCTCATGCCTTAGCTGCATATAAGTTAGGAGATAACACACCTAAACTTGCAGGTAGATTGACCCTGAATCCTCTTGCTCATCTTGACCTTATGGGTACTATTTTTTTGTTTTTGTTCAAATTCGGTTGGGGTAAACCAGTGCCAATTGATCCAAGAAATTTTGAGGATCCACGTAAAGGTTCAATTATTGTATCTCTTGCGGGGCCTGGTTCCAATCTGATATTGGCTTTCTTACTCATGGGAGTGGTTGTGTATATTAGTCCTGTTCTTGCTTTTAAAACAGGTATCTTTATATACACTATCTTAAAATATACTGTTGTAATAAATCTCGTGCTTTTTATATTTAATCTTTTGCCTATACCCCCTTTAGATGGTGGGCAGGTGCTTATTAATTTAATTCCTCCTGATAAAGATAATATAATAATATTTTTAAGAAAATACGGTATCTTACTTTTGATAGGTGTGCTTGTAGTCCCGGGGTTTTTTGGTTTTAATCCGGTATCATTTATATTGATGCCTATTATTCATGTGATAGAACGTTTCTGGGTTTATGTTTTCGGGCTATTGTGAAAAAGAAGTACATTGATATAATTTCTGCAATTTTCATAATTATTGCTGGCTTATTTATTTTAATTTCGCTTATTTCATTTGATTTTCATGATATTGGTTTTTCTCTGTATGTAAATAATTGGGGCGGTATTGTTGGAGTATATGTATCCTATTTGGCATACTGGGTATTTGGTGTTATTGCATGGCTTCTGCCATTTTATCTTGTTTTCATAGGATATTTATATATTGTTCAGCATATTGATTTGCGTAATGTTTTTTCACCTTTGTTACTATTTGTTGTTTTAAACATCCTGATTTCACTTGTATTTCCCAATCATTATATCCAGGGGTTTAAACTGGAGGGAAATATTGCGTATTTTCTTACCCGGACTTTTTCTTCTTATATTGGGAAAGCAGGTTTAGTATTGGTTGTTATAGGGATTTTGACGTTTATGTACTTCATTTTTATAAATGACCTAAGAAAGTTCTTAAAGTCATTGTTTAAAGCCCATAGGAAACCAATAAAACCTTCAGGCAATGTGAAAAAGGTCATGCTTAAGAGGACAGAAACAAGACCCACTAAAGGAGAAATTAGTAATTACGTGCCTAATATAGAGGATTTTATAGGGCTTTTAAACACTTCATACGAAAGGGTGAATATTGATATAAAAGAGGGGATTGAAGATAGTATTATAGAAAGACTTAGAGAATTTCATATTAAGGGGGATATTGTTAATGTTATTTACGGACCGAGAATAAATAGATATGAGTTTAAGCCAGCAGCAGGCATTAAGGTTGATAAATTGCTCTCGTTAAAAGCAGAGCTTGCTATGGCACTTGGCATAAAAGAGATAAGAATTACTACGTTACCAGAGAGGGGTACGATTGGTATTGAGGTAAAAAGGCCTGAAGAAGAGATAATTTACATAAAGAAGATTATTGATAGCAAACAGTTTAAAATGTCTACTGCACCGCTTGCCATTGGTATTGGTGTAAGCATTAGTAATGAGCCATATATTACTGATCTTGCAAAGCTTCCTCATCTTTTAATTGCAGGCAGCACAGGTTCAGGAAAAAGTGTTGTTCTGCATAGTTTAATTGTAAGCCTGATTGTGAATACCTCCTACAATACTGTCAATCTTTTACTTATTGACCCTAAAAGAGTAGAAATGTCTTTGTATGACAGGCTTCCTCATCTTATAAGCCCTGTAATCAGTGATTTGGAAAAGATTCATACATCTATGGATAAGCTTATAGCCACTATGCATTCAAGATACGCCCTGCTCGCTTCCCATCACGTAAGAAATATTGAGGAATACAATAAAAAGGTACAAATTGCAGATAGGATGAACTATATTGTGGTTGTTATTGATGAGATAGCTGACATAATGCTCAGTTCAAAGATATTTGAAGAACAGCTTACAAAGCTTGCACAGATGTCAAGGGCTGTAGGTATTCATTTTATAATTGCAACCCAGAGGCCTTCAGTGGATATAATTACGGGAAGAATTAAGGCTAATTTCCCTGCTCGTATATCTTTAAAAGTTCCATCAAAGGTTGATTCCCGTATTATTCTGGATACAGAAGGAGCTCAAGACCTCCTGTCCAGAGGAGACATGCTTTATATTGAGCCGGGTTTTTCTTCTCCATTAAGGCTTCACGGGGCATATGTATCAACAGATGAGGTAGAGAAGATATGCAAAAAGCTGTGTAGTGAACGTTTAAGAGAGATGGGAAAATCAGAAGAACAGGCTCAGGTTCTTTGTAAAAACAGGATTGAAATTAAAGAATATTTTGTTCATTCTTTATGAGAATTTTACAGTGTTCTGATGCGTATCTACCTCATCCTTCCGGTGTTGCAGAACATATATATCATTTGAGTAATGCTTTACGTAAAAGGGGGCATGAGGTATATATACTGGCACCTCACTATCCTTCAGAGAAAAATATGCCTTATGTGAAGCGTGTAGGAAGGGTTTTCTATGTAAATGGTAATGGTTCTACTATAACGCTTACAAGAGGCAAGAGGCTATTAAAAGACGTAAAAGGTTATTTACACAGAATGAAATTTGACATAGTACATACCCATGGGCCTATGCCTTTTAATTTGCCTTACATTGCTTTTCACTATGCAACTGCAGCAGTAAACGTTGCAACATTTCACTCAGCTTTTAGCGGGTTTAATCCGTTTTCTATTTTAAGATTTATTCATTATAAGGAATATAAAAGAAAGATGCATGGAGTTATATATGTATCAGAAACAGCCAAAGATAACCATTTCAGATTCTTTTATCCTTCTTATTATACCATTGTTCCTAATGGAATAGATACAGATAGGTTTAATCCAAAAGTAGCTCCTATTAAGGCTTATAAAGACAGAGATATTATACTTTTTGTAGGAAGGCTGGATAAGAGAAAAGGTCTTAAAAGGCTTATTAATGTTTTTCCTGAGTTAAAGAAAAAATTTCCCAAGATAAAGCTTGTTGTAGTTGGTGAAGGGGTAAGGGAATCTTATTTAGATTCTTTGCCTTGGCGTTTAAGAAAGGATGTTGTGTTTACAGGATATGTTTCAAGAGAGGATTTGCCTTCATACTACAGGAGTGCAAAGATTTTTATTTCACCGTCTTATGGCTCTGAGACATTTGGAATTGTGCTTCTTGAGGCAATGGCTTCAGAGGTCCCTGTGATTGCCTCGGATATCCCGGGGTACAGAAATGTTATTGAGAATAATGTTAACGGTTTGCTTTTTAAAACCGAGAAAGAGATGATAAGTAGCATAGTCTCATTATTAACTAACAAAACATTAAGAGATAGACTTGTTAAAAACGCTCTTAAAACTGCAGAGGCATATTCATGGGACAGTATAGCAGCAAGGGTGGAGGCATTTTATACCTTACTTAGAAAAAAACATCTTAATAGCTATGATCATTAGAGCTATAGCAAATATTTTTTTTAAAAAATCTTCTGATAAATGTACTGCTATTCTGGCTCCAATGTATCCTCCAAGAAAGAAGAATATAGCAATGAACAAAGCTGCCTTTATATCCACATATCCTGATCTATAGTATACATACGCAGCCAAAAGTCCTATAGGAGGTACCATTAGTGCGAGGGTCGTTCCCTGTGCTTGATGCTGTGAAAATCCAAGAAAGAAGATTAGAGCAGGGATAATAATTGTTCCTCCTCCGATTCCTAATATTCCGCTGAAAATACCTGCGGCAAGTCCGATTATAATGTATAAGAGAATAGACATTATTTAAG
>JALVRC010000122.1 GCA_027025255.1 Caldifarciminota bacterium | reverse complement strand
AAATATATCCTAATCTTAAAATAATATGATAAAAGGGAGGGTGGGCATCTTTAAAAAAAGGCATCCACAAAGTTGTTAACCAACCTTTATTGTATACAAATTTTTCAAAACCTATTACTTCATCTAACCATAGAGAACTTTTTCCCAATAGTAAAAGTCTTGTAAAGATAGAAATTAATAGGATAACAAAGAAATAAATATTTTTCTCTGTTACCCTATTAATCTTAAGTTTAAGCTCTTTCCAGGTATTCTCCTGTTTCAGTATTAACTTTTATTTTTGTACCTGGTTCAATAAACGAAGGCACAAGAACCCTTAACCCTGTATCAGTAATAGCGGGTTTATTCTGTGCCTGAGCGGTTGAATGCTTTATATTGGGAGGAGTCTCAACAACTTCAAGTACAACATACTTGGGACATTTTATACCTATTGGTTTACCTTCAAAAAAACTCACATTTACTTTTAAGTTAGGTGAAAGGTAAAATTTATTTTCTCCCACTATTTCTTCATCAATTTCAATCTCATCAAAAGTCTCTTGATCCATAAAATGATAATTCTTTCCATCCTCATAAATAAAAGACATTTCTTTTTCCTCAAGATCAGCTATTTCAATCTTTTCATCAGACATAAATCTTTTCTCAGTAGACAAACCAGAAACTATGTTCCTTAATTTAAGTTGAATTTTACCAGATTTTCTACCGAGGGTAATGTGCCTTCGTTCCAGTACTATATAAGGTTCACCACTAATAACTATACACATTCCTCGTTTAATTTGAGTTGCTGGCAACATATTAATCTCCTTTTTTATTTATATAGTAGAAATAAAACATAAACTACACAAAGCAATCCCTAAAATTATCAATACTAATGGAGCTGCAAACATTAAGATATTTAAAAAAATTCCTGCTAACGCATATTTTTTATACTGCTCTTTAAAAAATGAAATTATACCAAACATAAGTCCTGCTAAAGCAGAAAAAATAGCGACAAAGGAATGACCTGTTAAAATAAGCACAAAAGATACAAATCCCAAAGCAATTGATATATATGCTAATATTTTCTCTTCATGTTCGTGAAAAGAGGTAGTATCTTCTTCTATAAAAACATCTTTTTCAATTTCTCTATACATTTTTTATCCTGTGCATTACACTTATAGCTACTGCAATCGCATCTGCTTCGTCTTCATTAACTTTCTTTTTGAAAATCTGATAAATCATGTATTGAACCTGTGCTTTTGATGCATTCCCATTGCCGGTTATAGCTTTTTTTATCTCTCTGGGAGTTAATTCTATAACTTTAATTCCTTTTGCATAGAATGCATAAATCAAAGCTCCTTTCAACTGAAGTAACCTCATAATGCTTCTACGTGTAAAATGCAAATAAAACTGAGTCTCAATTCCAGCTACTGATATATTCATCTCTTTAGTTATTTCTAAAAGTTCATTTACAACATAAACTATCCTTTCCTTAAAATCTATAGCTTCAGGTTCAATTTCACCTGAAGCTATAATGTCACCGTCTTTTATAATACCATAACCTGTTTTATGAAGACCTGGATCAATCCCTATAATACAGTTAAGAGGCAAGTTTCTGACTGATAGCTTCTAATTCTTCTTCTGATATATCAAAATTAGAATAAACATTCTGAATATCATCAAGTTCCTCTAAAGCCTCAATTAGTTTTAAAAGTTTCTCTGCATCTTTCCCTGTTACGTGTTTTGGTGACTGTGCAAGCATTGTTAATTCATAATCTTCAATTTTTACATTTTTCTTGTTAATTTCATCAACTACCTGATGCAATTCCCGTGGACCTGTTATTATTTCAAAACTGTCGCCTACTTTTTTTAGATCTTCTGCTCCTGCCTCAAGAACTATTGCCATTAATGTATCCTCATCAACACTTTCAGTCGAAACATGAATTATCCCTTTAGATTCAAATTGCCAGGCAACACTACCTGATGAACCAAGATTACCGTTAAATCGCGATAAAACATGCCGTATCTCACCAGTAGTTCTATTCTTATTGTCTGTCGTAGCAAGAATATACAATGCTACCCCTCCAGGTCCGTATGCTTCATAACTTACCTCTTCATATACAACACCAGGAATCTCACCGGTTCCCTTTTTAATAGCCCTTTCTATATTATCATTTGGCATGTTCGCTGATTTTGCCTTTTCAATCACAGTTCTTAATCTCGGATTCCCTTCAGGATCTCCTCCGCCAATTTTAGCAGCTATAGTAATTTCTCTTATTATTTTTGAAAAAAGCTTACCACGTTTTTTATCCTGAGCAGCTTTTTTATGCTTAATTTGTGCCCATTTAGAATGTCCTGACATAATACTTCAGTCTTCTATTAAAGTTATTACAATATTTGTAAGAGAAGCATTATCCTCGTCCTTTCCGATAAATACCATAGCTCCTTCGTCTTCGTTCGTTCGTTTTTTTAAAGTTATCATGCCACCTCTTAGTGTAGTAGCATTAAGAATAACACTATATCCAGGCCTGTTTTTATAAAACCTTATAACCTTATTCAATGGATCATTAGTTGATAAAACAACTACAGAACCTTTACCTTTTTCAGTAGAAGAGGTAACCTTCCCCTTTACATGTGCTCCAGGATAACGTAAAGGAGCCGGAATTAATCTAAGTGCTTCACTTGATGAAGAAATGTCAACATCAACATCTTCACCTGTTTCGTGTTTTATCTTTTCTTCAACTGCTTTTTCTGCAATTTTCTGAGATAAATTGCATGGGAAACAACCAACATTACTTAAAAAAACCAAAAAACCGAATAGTAGTACTGTTAAAAATCTTTTCATGCAACCTCCTTTGCATATTTATTTTTACCTTCTTTATATAAATCTCCACCAAATATGTCGTTTGCAACTATCAATGGTAAATCTTCTACCTTCATTTTTCTCACGGCTTCTGCACCAAGATCATCATAAGCAATAATTTCAACCTCTTTAATGGACCTGGCTATAAGGGCAGCAGCTCCACCAGTAGCTGCGAAATATATTGCCTTATACTTTTTTATAGCTTCTAACACTGGTAAAGTCCTCGGACCTTTACCTATCATTCCTTTTAATCCCAATTCAATTAGCAATGGAGCATAGGGATCCATCCTATAAGATGTAGTTGGACCGGCAGAACCAATAGGATAACCTGGTTTTGCAGGAGCTGGACCTACATAGTATATTACCTGCCCATTAAGCTCAAATGGTAACTGTTCTCCTTTTTTAATTGCTTCAACAAATCTTTTATGAGCAGCATCCCTTGCAGTATAAATTATACCGCTCAAAAGCACATTATCTCCTATATGCAGCGTTTTAAGTATTTCATCATCTAAAGGGGTAGAAATTTTTTTGGCTTCCATTTAACCTCCTATCTTAAAAAACTCACTATATTTGCTGTATCCCTTGCAATTACAAGTTCCTCATTGGTCGGGATAACAAAAACCTTTACTTTGGAATAAGGAGTTGAAATCTCTCCTTCTTTTCCTTTTATAATAGATTCATTTTTTTCCTCATCAATTTTTATACCCAAATACTCCATATCTCTTAAAGCAAGCCTTCGCATTCGTGGGGAATTCTCTCCGATACCGGCTGTAAAAACTATAACATCTACTCCTCCCATACTTGCTGAATAAGCACCTATATACTTCTTTATTCTATATGCAGCTACCTCAATTGCAAGCCTAGCCCTATCATTACCATTCTCATAGGCTTCCTCTATCTCCCTGTCATCGCTCGAAATACCACTAAGGCCCCATAAACCACTGTGTTTGTTTAAAAGTGTATTTATTTGAGAAATAGCAAGCTCTTCCTGTGCCATTATAAAAGGAACTATAGCAGGATCAATATCTCCGCTTCTTGTTCCCATTACAAGTCCTTCCACCGGAGTAAATCCCATTGAAGTATCTATAGATTTACCTCTTTGAACTGCACAAATACTACTTCCATTACCAAGATGTATACTGATTATATTTATTTCATCCACAGGCTTCTTTAATATACGCGCTACTCTGTAAGCAACATATCTATGTGAAGTACCATGAAATCCATAACGTCTTATTTTGTATCTTTCGTAAAGTATATAGGGAAGTGCATACATATACGCATAATCAGGAATTGTATGATGAAAGGCAGTATCAAAAACCGCAATCTGAGGAACCCCAGGCAATAAACGTTGAGTAGCCTGAATACCTTTTATATTATGCGGATTATGCAAAGGAGCAAGTTCTATACAATCCTTTATTGTCTCCAAGATTTTGTCATCTATCAAGACAGAATGAGTTAATTCTTCTCCTCCATGAACAACTCTGTGTCCCACAGCATCAATCTCTGAAAGCTCTTTAATTACACCAGATTCTTTATCCATAAGTGTTTTTAAAGCAACATCTATCGCAGTAGTATGATCTAATATCTCTTTTACCTGTTTTATTTTCTTACCGTCAGCTCGTTTATAGCTTAGTATTGCTCCTTTCATTCCTATTCGTTCAACCTTTCCCGAAGCTAATGAACTCTCTTGCTCCATATCGAAAAATTGAAATTTTAAAGAAGAACTACCAGAATTAACTACTAATATTCTCATTTATTCTCCTTATTACCAAATTTGTCGTAGGTAAAAAATCCTATTCCTGTCTTCCTCCCCAATTTATTCTCCTTTACCATAATTTCTAATAACTTAGCTGGCTGATACGAATTATTCTTGTATATTTCCAGAAGGTTTTTTAAGGTATAAAATACATAATCTATGCCTATATTATCTGCCATGCTTATAGGCCCTTTCATCATTCCAAGGGCGTTTCTAACTGTATTATCAACTACTTCTGGGCTGGCAACACCTTCTTCTATTACTTTCACAGCCTCATTAATCAGAAGCATTTTAATCCTTACGGTAATGTGACCGGGAATATCTTCAATCTCAATAACTTCTTTTTCCAATACATCTTTTAGAAAGACACCTACCTTTTTTAAAACATCCGAAGAGACATTATTATTTTTTATAACCTCTACAGCTGGTGTACATGGAGCAGGATGGAAAAAATTAACCCCTAAAAAACGATCCTTAAATTTTAAGAATTCAGAAAGTTCTTTAACAGTAAAAGAAGGAGTTGTTGTTATAACAATAGCCTCTTTGTTTACCACCTTGGAAAGTTCTAAATAAACAGATTTCTTAATCTCTTTAATTTCTGATACAGCTTCAACAATTAAGGGCAATTCCTTAAATGCCTCTATAGTGTATACGGGCTTGATACGTGAAAGAATTGCTCTTTTCTCGGAAAATCCTAACCTCCATTTACACACGTCGTTATTAATATTTATTGTAATTTGATTTAAAGCATTATCAGTAAATTCTTTATTCTTATCAAGTATATATATATCTACACCCTTTTCTGCAAATAATTGAGCTATATCCTGCCCTCTACTTCCTACTCCAACAATACCTGCTTCATAAATCATATTGTAATCTCTTTATGTCTCGCTGCATGACAATTAAGATTTATTGCGACTGGCATAGAAGCAATATGACATGGATAAATTTCTATATGAACATCAAGAGAAGTAATACTACCACCAAGCCCCATAGGGCCGGTACCAGTCCTATTAATACGTTCAAGTATTTCAAGCTCGGCCTTTGCGTATCGTTCATCAAAATGTCTCTTCCCTATAGGTCTTAATAAGGCCTTTTTAGCAAGATAGGCAGCATATTCAAAGGTACCACCTATCCCAATTCCGACAATCGTTGGAGGACAGGGGTTTCCTCCAGCATTACTAACCCATTCAACAGCAAAATCTTTAATACCGTTTATACCATCTGCTGGTTTCATCATCTTTACAGTACTCATATTTTCACTCCCACCCCCTTTAGGAGCAAAAACTATTTTTACTCTATCACCTGGAACAATATCTATATGTACTATAGCAGGGGTATTGTCTTTAGTATTCTTTCTATCAAATACAGGATCAGTTACAATGGACTTTCTCAAGTAACCATCTATATAACCCTGCCTTACACCTTCCTCTATTGCAGATTTTATATTTCCATCAACTATATGAACATCTTCTCCAAGGGAAACAAAAAAAACAGCAAATCCAGTGTCCTGACATAAAGGTAATTTCTCGCTTTCGCTAACTTCATGATTCTTTAATATCTGTGCAATAACGTCTTTACCAACCTTAGATTCTTCCCTTTCATAAGCCTCTTTTAATGCTATTTTAACATCGTGAGGAATATTATAATTCGCATCCATACATAAATCCCTCACTCGAGGAATAATATCTTTAACAGATATTTCTCTCACTTAACCTCCTTTCTGATATTTAAAGGGAGCTCTCTCTGATATAAAAAATCCACTCCAAGCTCTCTTCCTTTTTTTATCTTATTCAATACTATAACTGCTCTATACCTAATACCAGGATTCTTACTATAAATAAGTTTTTTTACCACTCTAAAAATTCTCTCATATAAACTATCGTTAACCTTTTTAAAATCATAGTTTGAAAGAGCATAAACATATATGAACTGAGGATGCTTTTCAATCATTTTTATAAGCTTTATTATACTACAATTTTTCTTTGCAAGGGTCAATGCTGCAGTCTGTCTGACAGAAAAAGATTTATCGTCAAGTTGATTAAATAAAGCCCTACATACCTTATTACCATTAATTCTTGCAAGTTTAGCTGTTGCAATTTGTCTTATGACTTCATTCTTGTCATGAAGAAAGGGCTTTATATGGGCAAAACTCCCTTTAATTTTTAAATCTGCCATAGTCCTTGCAGCAGAAAAAGAAAATTTATCTTGCTTATACAATCTTTCAAGTTCTGATTTGTAAAGAGTATCTTTAATTTGAGAAATTATGTAAAGACAATTTTTTACTATAGTATCATTGTGTGATTTTAATCCTTCTACTATAAATGGTCTTAGGGAATCTTTATCTATTTTTTTTGAAAGGTAAATAATTGCTCTTAAAGCAAGGCCACTGTAGGTATTTAATCTGTTTTTGAACATATATTTTATAGCTTTCACACCTTCATTTACAAGTATTTTCCTTGCGGTTCTAACTTTACCAATTGCAGAACCAACTTCCCACATACATGCATAATCAAAAAGTCTTTTCAACCGTTTTTCACCTTGTAAGGTATCTACATCTCTAAGAACCGCAATTGTATCATATTCTTTCTCTTCATAAGGAGGAATTTCCTCTATATCCATTCCCAACCCTATATCTCCAGAAAACCATATACTATCATTTGAACCAATACCACCAGCATAAAAATCGTCTCCTTCAAGATCTAAAAAATATCCAGCTCCGCCAAATCCTCTTGCTCTTTTTGCTCCTCCTCTACTCATACTTTCCCTTGAAGAATAATTGTCCTTTCCTCTTCTATCAACAAAAAAACTAACAGAGTTAGCAAGTGTCAACCCCTCTCCCCCGGAAACATAATAAACATCATTACCATCATGGTCAATAAACCATCCAACTGACAAATCGTGTCCTTCTCCTTGAGAAGGACCTCTCATAGCAAAATATTGGTCATTCCCAAAACCATCTATAAGAGCCCCCACTGAAAGATGTATACCTGCCCCCTGTGCATATTGAGCAGCCTCATAATAATCATTTCCTTTTTCATCGTATAACCCACCAAAAGAAAACCAATATGAAGTTCCCTGTGCAAAAACCTCACTTATATATCTGTCGTTCCCATCTCTATCCAGAAGAAACCCTATCCCACCGGACACAAAATCTCTCCAGCCCATACCAAAACCCTGTGCAAAAGACTTGTACTGATCAGGGAGCAATGGTTCATGGGCATACTTACCACCTGCAATATACGTATCATTCCCCTCAATGTCTTCTAACAAACCAATACCAAGAGGTCCTCCAAAACCTTCTCCAAAATCCCATATATCATATATATCGTTTCCTTTCATATCTTTAACATATCCAACACCAAAGTTGCCTGCTGCAATCGAAAAAAAACCTCCTCTATAAACATCCCATCCCGAGTGGTCAATAATAAAACCCAATCCCACAAGACCAATCCCGCAAGAATAAGGTCCACCACGATATATATCATTACCCTTAAAATCTTCTATTATTCCTATGCCAAAAATACCTGAAGCCAGTGCGCCAGGAGTTGTATCACAATAATAATCATCGCCAGCATAATCAATTATAAAAGAAATAGGAATACTATCAAATAATCTACCAGAAGCTGGTAAAACTGTATACCTATCATTACCTCCCATATCTATTATAATTGCAAAATGCTTTTTATATACGTTATCTTCCTTAGAACCAATCACTATATCCCCAAAAGAAGTAGACTTATAATAAAGAACCCGTCCCTTAACCCCCTCAATATAAAAAGCAGAGTCATTAGTGTAATTCTCATATTTTCTACTTAAAAAGTTCTCGTATCTTAAAACAAGATAGCCACTTCTCAATAGTTTATCCATAGGAATTTTAAATAACAGATGGATTAGTTGATCTAAAGGTAGTTGATAAGTAGAATCTTTCCTGCTAAAATAGGAATGATTTAAACTGTCATCCTCATCAGTCCACAAAAAAGAAACATTATAAAGCAGTGTATCCATTTCCGAAAGAGAAAAGGAAGAAAATATGTTTTTAAAGTCTTTTGCAATTTTTACCAAATCTTCAAAAGAGGAAAAATTACCTGATTTAAAACGTTTTCTTCTAATCAAACTTGCCATATATCTATAGACTTTACTAACATCCTTATCATCAACAGAAGAAGAGAACTCCTCCATGAATGAAGGTACCTTCATAGGATTTTTTAAAAGTACATCAACTATTTTAAGCCTTGCACTATCTTTTCGTTTCCATCTTTTTTCATAACCTAAATCTTTTATCTTTAATCCTGATAAATAAACAGCCTTTTTAGCATAATTCAGTTCATCAACAAACAAAAAAGCAAAGAGTAAATTTATCATATCATATCAGTTAAACATCATCTAATATTTGATGAGTATCTATGTCAAAAATAACAAGCCCTGAAATGAGTTTAGGGTAGAAATCCGTTGACTTCTGAGGCATTCTTTCCCCTTTTGATGCAACATTTTTAACTTCTTCCGGAGTAGTCGGATTAAGTATAAATCCTATTTCATATTTATTTGAATCTATCGCCTCAAAAACATCATTTATATGTCTTTTAAAAGAAATATGCTCTTCAAGTTCATCTTTCCTTATTCCAATAATCTCTTCAAAAATAAGACGTTCAAGAATAGTAACATCAAGTCTTCTGTATTCAGGAGATCTATCTGTAAGTAAAGTATCCATAATATCACTATTTTTTAATGTTAAAATATAGGCATTGTTTTTTAAATATACACCAAAAACCTTAAAAGCACGTAATTCATTTAATCTCTGTAAAAGGTTATCTTTTTCAATTTCTGTAACTTCAAAATATTTTTTAATCCTTTTTATAAAAGAATCCTCATCCAATTTAATATCTTTCAACAACCTATGAGTCGGAAGTATAACAAGGCCCTTATCAAACATATTAACAAATGTAACCATTCTGAAATTAAAAGCATGTAAAGGAGAAAAACCACCCTTTTTCTCCAATTCTTCCTTTATACGTAGACTGGTTTCATACCTATGATGACCATCTGCTATTAAAAGATTCTTGTCCTTTATCAAAGAGACAATTTCTTTAATTACATTTAAATCATCTATCTCCCATAACTTATGTTTCACACCGTACTCTGCTACTACCTCTATTAAAGGCTCCTTTAAGTTATTCTTAATTATATTGTCAATTAAATGCTCAGAGTCAGGGTAAAGCATAAACACCTGCTCAAAATTTTTTAACGTCTTTTTAAACAGCTTATATCTATCTTCTTTTGGCTTTGAGAGAGTTCTTTCATGAGGTAAAACCACTCCTTCTTCAAATTTATAAAGCTTCAGTGCTGCAATAAATCCTGTCCTTACATATTCATTACCATCAATAGAAAACTCCTGAGTATACGGATATATCTTAGGTTTATCATCTCTTATTAAAACATTTTTCTTTATCCATTTTTTAAATGTAGACAAAGACTCTTCATATCTATCCTTTTCTCTTCCAAGTATCAATTTAACAAAATTATATGGGCTACTTTCGTAGTATTTACTCTGCAATCTTTTATCAATCTTGTCATAAGGCAATGTTACAATCTTTGAAAAATCCTTAATTAATTCTTTATTATATCTAATTCCCTTAAAAGGTAAAATTTTTGCCACTATGAACCTCCTTTTAAATAGGATATAATCTTTTCAGCTATCCCGGTCCCTGCTCTTTTTTGACCCTCTTTTGTCTGCGCCCCAAGATGAGGTGTTAAAACTACATTATCAAGTTCAATCAATTTCAGATTTTGAGGTGGCTCTTTAGAAAAAACATCAAGTGCTGCACCTTTAATATAACCATTCTTTAAAGCAATATAAAGATCATCTTCATTAACAATCCCACCTCTTGCACAATTTATTAAAAATGCTGATTGCTTCATCTTTTTTAATGCTTCAAGATTAATAAGGTTTTTTGTACTATCAGTCAATGGTGTATGAATAGAAATATAATCAGAAGTTTCCAGTACTTCACTATATTCTACCTTCTCAGCATAAGAACTATTCTTAATAAACGGGTCATAAAATATCACCTTCATTCCCATTGCCTGAGCTCTTTTAGCCAGTTCAGTACCAATCCGACCGATTCCAACCAATCCAAGTACCTTTCCAAACAATTCAACCCCTTTTAACTGTTTTTTCTCCCATTTTTCTTGCTTCAACGATATAGTCCCACGGGTAATATTCCTCGAAAGAGCAAACATCATACCCAATGCCAATTCTGCAACAGAAATAGAGGTTGCTTCAGGAGTGTTTAGAACTTCAATGCCCTTCTTTTTCGCATAATCAACATCAATATTATCAAGACCAACCCCAGCCCTACCAATCACTTTTAAATTAATCGCTTTATCAATAGTATCCCTTCTCACTTTGGTTGCACTCCTTACAATTATTCCGACAAAAGAAGAAATAATGCTATCCAGCTCTTCTTTTGCAAGTCCGCTTCTAACTTCAACCTCAAAACCCTCGTTCTTTAAAAGCTCTATCCCCTCATCTGCAATTTTATCTGCAACAAGAATCTTCATCACACCCCCAAATTAATAATTTCATTAATGTTTGCTATTAAGTCTTTTATCTCTCCCAGGGTAATATCTCCCATGTGAGCAATTCTGAATGTCTTCTCTTTCAAAGCACCATATCCATTGGATAAAGCCATACCTCTATTCCCGAGTTCATTATTTAAATCCTTAATAGAAACTCCTCTCGTATTTTTAATTGCAGTTACAGTATCAGATTCATATCCTTGCTCTGCAAAAAGTGCAAAATATCTTTTTGCCCATTCGCGTACAAAGCCTGCCATTTCTTTATGCCTTCTATAGCGTTCGTCAAGCCCTTCATTTAAAATTCTTGATAACTGGTAATCAAGTGCATAAAAAAGTGAAATTGCAGGAGTTGAAAGGGTTTGATACGGCTTTTCATCAAAATACTTTTTCATCTTCAATACATCAAAATAAAATCCTCTATTCTTAACTTCTTTTGCTCTTTCAAAGGATCTTTTGGAAATTGTCATAATAGCAATACCAGGAGGTAATGCAAATGCTTTTTGAGAACTTGCTACAACAACATCAACCCCCCAGGTTTCAAACCCTATCTCCATACCCATAAATGAACTCACACTATCAACAAGCAATAATACGTCAGGGTATTTTTCTTTTAGAAGTTCCCCTATCTCTTTGACAGGATTTTTTACTCCTGTTGAAGTTTCATTCTGTGTAACCATTAACGTATCGTACTCACCTTTAGAAAGCTCCCTATCAATCATTTCAGGTTTTATAGCCTTTCCCATATCAACCTCAATAACACCTATCTCTTTACCATTACTTTTTGAGATATCTGCCCATCTCTTGGAAAAAGCACCACATACTGTATGAAGGGCCTTTTTATTTATAAAATTTCTTGATGCAGCTTCCATTAATCCTGTTCCAGATGATGTATGCACATATATTTCATGTTCAGTTTTAAAAAGTTTATGAAACTTGTCATTTATTGAACCATAAAGATCTGAGAATGACTTCATTCTATGCCCAATCATTGGAGCAGCCTGAGATATGAGAACGTCTTCCCTTACTTCTGTAGGTCCAGGTATAAATAACTTTTTATGCATATTACCATTACCTCCTTAATTTTTTCTCTTATAATTATATAAATAAAAAACAAACTGTCAAGAGAAAAAAAGCACGTTTATTAACAATAAGAACTCTTTAATAAAAAAAAAAGAGAGGCAATACTTTAAGTATTGCCTCTCGTAAGATTTAACTAACCTACTGTTTACTTTATAACTGTTATCTTATGGGTATAGGCGTTTGTTCCTATCCTGAGCTTCACAAAATATATACCCTGTGAAAGGTTGCTTACATCAACGTGTCCCTTGTTTACTAC
>JALVRC010000121.1 GCA_027025255.1 Caldifarciminota bacterium | reverse complement strand
TTAGGTTTGAGGATTGTAAGTGTTTCGTTGTTAGAGGCAGCAAGTAACATACCATTGGATTCAATCCCCATAAGTTTTGCTGGCTTAAGATTTCTTACTATTATTATTTTCTCCCCGATTAACTCTTCAGGCGTGTAATGTTTCCCTATTCCTGCGACTATTGTACGTTTTTCGTCTCCAAGAGATACTAAAAGCTTTATAAGTTTACTTGAGCCTTTTACTTTTTCTGCTTCGAGAACTTTAGCAACGACGAGTTCAACCTTTTTTAAAATCTCTATATCAATTCTATCATCTTCCTTCGGGGGATTTTTAAGCTTTTTTATTTGTTTATTAATTGTCTTATCCTCAATTTTTTTAAAAAGTATTATCTGTTCTTCTATGTGTGAAGGTACATACGGATTTAATCCCTCATCCCAGGATCTTTTTCCCTTAATCCCTAGCATTCTGTTTATTTTCTCAGCACTCTCAGGTATAAAAGGGGAGGTTACAATGCCAAAGAAAGACACCAGTTTCGTAAGTGTGTAGATTACAGTATTCAATCTTTCGGGATTTTCCTTCCTGAGTTTCCATGGAGCCTGGGCATCAAAGTATTTATTAGCTTCTCCAGCAAGATCCATCCAGCATCTTGCTGCTCTTTTTATTTCATACGTTTCAATATATTGTGCTACATTATTTAATGTTTCTTTGGACTTTTTTAGTATTTCTTCATCTTCAGCCTTAAGTTGAATATTTAATGAAATGTTTCCTGAAAGATATTTTTTAATAAACACAATAACCCTGTTTACAAAGTTTCCAAGAATATCTGCAAGTTCATTATTGTTTCTTGCCTGAAAATCTTTCCAGGTGAAGTCTATGTCTCTGTTCTCAGGTAGATTTACTGCAAGTGCATATCTTAAAGGATCAGCAGGGAATTCCTTAATGTAATCTCCAACCCAGACAGCCCAATTACGTGAAGTTGAAAGGGGTTTCCCTTCAAGATTTAAAAATTCATTAGCAGGAATGTCTGTCGGAAGAATGAACTCATTATATGCCATTAGCATTGCAGGCCACACAATGGCATGAAATACAATATTATCTTTGCCAATAAAATGGACAAGTTTTGTCTTTGAATCCAGCCAATAGTCTTTCCATTTATCCGGTTCTCCTTTTTTCTGTGCCCATTCCATAGTAGAGGAAATATAGCCTATAGGTGCATCAAACCATACATATAGAACTTTATTTTTTGCTTCTTCTAAGGGTACTTTTACACCCCAGGAAAGGTCTCTTGTTATTGCTCTTGGTTTAAGCCCTTCCTTTAGCCATCCATGTGAAAACCTTAAGACATTTTCCTTCCAGTTAGGCTTTGTCTGCAGCCATTTTTTAATGGAAGGCTCTAATTCATTTAGTTTAAAGAAGTAATGTATGGTTGAAGTTATTTCCGGGGTACTGCCGCATATCTTACATCTTGGTTTTTTTAGAAGAGTAGGTTCAATCCATCTGCCACACACTTCACATTGATCTCCTCGTGCATTTTCGTTGCCACAGTGAGGGCATGTTCCTTCCACATATCTATCAGCAAGAAACATTTTGCATTGTTTACAATAGAATTGTTTTATCTCGCGTTTTTCAATGAGTCCTTTTGAATAGATTCTTTTGAAAAACTCTTGGGATAGCTTGTGGTGTAAAGAAAGAGATGTCCTGGAAAAGTTGTCAAAAGAAATATTAATACCTTTAAAACTTTCTTTTATTATATTGTGGTATCTATCCACAATCTGCTGTGGAGAAACGCCTTCCTGCTTGGCTTTTAATGTTATAGGTACTCCGTGTTCGTCGGTCCCGGATATGTGAATTATGTCTGTTCCTTTCATGCGAAAGTAGCGAGTGTATATATCAGCAGGGAGGTAAGCACCGGCTAAATGACCTAAGTGTATATCTCCATTAGCATAAGGTAAAGCACTTGTGACCAATATTTTCATATAAAAAAATACACATAAAAAAGGAAAAGTCAATCATAAAAAACATGTATTAATGTATATAAAGGGGAAAAAAGAGGGCAACGGTTGTTGCCCTCAGAAAAAGCTATTTTACAGCTTCTTTAAGGTGTTTACCAGGTCTAAACCTTACCTTTTTACCTGCTGGTATGGTCATAGGTTGTTTAGTCTGTGGGTTAACACCTCTTCTTTTCTTGGTTTTTATTACTTCAAAGCTTCCAAAGCCTACTAATGAGACCTTTCTGCCTTTTCTAACAGCGTTCTTAATTTCGTCTACGACAGCTTCAAGAGCTAATTTAGCTGCTTTCTTTGATATTTTGGCCTGTTCTGCCATTGCATTTACAAGATCATCTTTGATCACTGCATCTTTCTGTTTTTTTGCCATGTTCACCTCCTATAGCAAGTTTGGAACATTATATACATTATCATAGCTTTGTCAAGTCTTTATTTTACTATATTTTTTTAATAAATAGTCTCTTATAAAAGAACTGTACGTTCTTAGCGTAAGTGTCGTTGATAAGTATACTTCAAGAGGTTGTTTGAAGGGGTCTTTTATCTCTATTTTCTTATTTTTGCGAAAAAAATAAGAAAATAGGTAGATTTTTTTTGTAAAATTTGGGAATTTTTTTTGTAAAAAGTGCATTTGCCTTTTTTCCATTGTTAAAATCAGATATGCTTTTAGTATGTCTTGATATGTTATGTTTTTCGAATAGTGTTTAGTGTAAGGTATATTAAAAAAATAAAGTGCTTTTTGAGCTTTATTGTTCAACCCTTCGCTTTCACTGGCATTTATTCCTCTCGAAAATACATTTATAGGTAGGGGTTTTAGCATATCTTTTAAGATAAATTCTGCTATAGGGCTTCTACATGTATTTCCAGAACATACTACTAAAATGTTTATCGGGAATGGTTCTTTAAAAAAAAATTCTTTGCCAGTAGTATCTTCTATATAGTTTATAGGAATACCTCCAGGTCTTAAAATGAAATAAGGATTTTTTGAAATATCAATTATAGTTGATGCTTTAAACATTATATTGCCTTTTATTGCGAGGATGTCTGGAAAGACTTTTCTAATCTTTTCTATATCACTATATTCTTCTTTATTATGAAGATTGGCAGAGGTCGCATAGAGAGGTCCTAACTTTTTAATTATTTTATTAATGAGTGGATTATTTACAATTCTTAATCCTTTTGTTTTTTCTTCATCCTGTACAATAAAAGTATAAGGTCCAGGAGCTAAACTATTTATAATATTTAGCGTCTCTTTTTTAAGTCGGAGCCTTCCTCGTATTTCTTTAACGGATGAGTGGAATTCAGCTATAGGTTTGTTTAGAGGAGCATGTTTGATCTCGTTTAGTTTTTCCCTATTGCTTTTGCTTACTGGTAAAAATATCCCGTATAGAGTGTCAGTTGGTAATATAACGGGTTTGTTTTGTTTTAACTCATTAATTATTGTTTCAATCAAAGGAGTTGAATATTCGTTTTGCAAAGTAAGCAGCGTTTTTAGCCCCTGCCTTTCCTATTGTCATAACAGCTACTGGAACTCCTCCTGGCATCTGTACCATAGAGAAGAGACTGTCAAGTCCTAAAAGGTCAGATGCCGGTAGAGGTACTGCTATTACAGGTAAACTCGTCCATGAGGCAATAACTCCTGCAAGATGGGCAGCGTAACCTGCTAAGGCTATTATTATTGAGAAGCCTTTTTGTTTTGCTTCTTGAGAAAACTTTCGCACCTCTTCCGGATTTCTGTGTGCAGAGATATAAAATGTTTTAAAGTTAATGTTTAGTTCTTTTAAATACTTCTCTACTATTGTTACGTATTCGATATCCGATTTTGAACCCGCGACAATAGCTACTTTTTTATTCATTAATAAGCCTCCTGCCTATATCTTTCCTAAAATATTTACCTTCAAAGTTAATTTGTTCAATTATTTTGTATGCTTTTTCGCGTGCGTTTTTGAATGAATCTGATAGAGCAGTAACAGTAAGGACTCTTCCTCCGTTGGTATAGAGTTTTTTTTCTTTCAAAACCGTGCCTGCATGGAATATGTGGATGTTTTTTTCCTCTTTTAATGAGGGATGAAGTGTAATCAGATTACCTTTTTTATATTTTATTGGATATCCTTTTGAAGCGAGGACAACTGATACTGATTTTTCAGGCTTTATGTCTGAGGAATTTTTTAATTCCTCTTCATTTATACATGAAAGAATTTTCTCAGCAAGATCTTCTTTTAACAGAGGTAGAACAGCCTGTGTTTCTGGATCGCCCATCCTTACATTGAATTCAAGAAGGTAAGGGGTATTATCCTTTATCATAAGTCCCATATATAAAAATCCCGTATACTCTATGTCTTCGGTTTTTATCCCCTCGTAGAATTTATCAAACAAAATTTTTATCTTCTCATGAAGAGAGCTGTTTACCGGATAAGGTGCTATGGCTCCCATACCTCCAGTATTAGGCCCAAGGTCTTTTTCATAAAGCCTTTTATAATCCTGGGCATAGGGAAGTAATAAATAACCCTTACTGTTAACGAGTGCAAAGGCGGAAATTTCATAGCCTTCAATATATTCCTCTATCACTATGTCCTCACCTGCATCCGGGAAAATTCTTTTTTGAAATACATCATGAGCCCATTTGATTGCTTCATTATTATCGTTTATTATGCTCACTCCTTTACCGTAGGCAGGTCCTGAAATCTTTAATACATACGGGGGGATTGCCTTTTTAATGTAATCCAGAAGTTCTGCATATCCTCTTACAACTTCATATCCAGGGGCATTTATCCTGTACTTTTTTGCGAATGTTCGAGCATAGGCTTTTTTTTCTTCTAACAATGCTCCTTTTTTCCCTGGTCCAAAGAATTTTATGCCTGCATTCCTAAATTGGTCTCCAAGGGAAGCAAATAGAAACTTTTCACTCCCTGCTACAACAAATATGTCTCTTGTTTTTGAAAAGTTTATCAAGTCGTCAAAAGACATATCAAGACATTTAGCCTTTTTAATTAAACCTCCGTTGCAGCCGTATGAGAAGGTATTATCTATTATGTTTGACTTTCTAAAAGAGGCTGCAAAAGCATCCTCTCTTCCTCCGTTCCCTAATATTAAAACATCCATACGCAATTATATACATGTTTTTTATATTGTCAAGATATTATTTTTCACTTTTTAAAATTAAAAACTTTTTAGGTTTTCTTTACTTGACAAGATGACTTTTATATGTAGATTTATTATGTTTTATGGAGGTGAAAAACATGAGATATATTTTACCTATTGCTATGCTTTTTTTATCGTTGTGCAAAACTGCTAATGCTCGCATTATTGCTTATAATGTTAAAATAAGTGAATGGAACGGTGTATATATCAAAGATACAAAAACTAATAGAGTAATTTATAAATATATGCCTCGAGCTTCAATGGAGTTTTATTCTCTTTATGACACAGTAGATATAACAGGAGATGGGTACAATGAGATTATAATAGAACATTATTCTGGAGGTGCTCATTGTTGTACTGACTATATAGTTCTTCAAACAAATAAAAATGGAGAGTTAAAAGAACTATGGAATTTTGATGCAGGAAACGGAGGTATAACAAAGATTAGTGATATTGATGGAGATAGAATAAAGGAGATTATAACGACAGCGGATTGTCTTGCGTATTTTGCCGATTTACCCTATGCTTATACAAAACCTTTACCCCGGATTTTTAAATATAAAAAAGGCTTGCATAGGTTTGATGAGTCTACATTGGAATATCCATGGATATTTGACAAATATATTCTTGATTATTGTAAAGGCATAAAAAACAGTAGCGGAGAGGAAGAGAGGGCTTACTATGTGGCTCTTGTAGCTATATATATGCTGAAAGATCAGACCCTTCAGGGTTATTTAAAGTGTGAGAAATGCGGTGTATCAGAGGAAACAATTAACTGGTTCTATAATTACAGAGAGGAATTGTTTAATCTGTTAAGGGGGTATTATCATTTCTAATATTAAGGTTTTTTTGTATGCTTTTTTGGTTTTGTTTATATCCTGTTCAAAAGACAGAGTGTATAGAAGAGATGATAGTGCTGTTAAGATAACCAATGATTTTTCTAAAAGCGCTCAGAATCCCGTTTTCTCTCCTGATGGAAAGTATTTAGTATATACAAGATTTTTAAATGGGTATAATAGAGGTCCTTCAGAGCTTGTGAAGCTCAGGATTGATAGTTTAACTGAAGAAATACTTGTTAGAAGTGATGATGCAGATAATGTTAATGTCCCATTTGGTTCATGGGTCCAGGATAAGGTATGTTTTTCTTCTGATAGAGGTGGAGGAACGGATGAAATTTGGGAGGTAAATGATGATGGAACAGGCTTAAAACAATTAACATACCATTCTGAAGAAAGTGAGATTTATTATATAGAACCTGTATATAATCCGAAAAATATTACGCAAATCGTTTTTGAATATGTAACTGGCGAAGATGATAATACCTCTACTCATCAGATTGCATATCTTGATAAAAATACAGGGAGTATAACTCTTTTAACAAACAGTGATTTTGATGACAGGTTACCGAGCTGGAGTAATGATGGGAAAAAGATTTTATTTCAAAGAAATGATTACAGCAAGGATGAAGGCTGGATGATATATGTTGCGGATATTAATACTGATGGTCAGGCAAAGCTTTATAATATTCATACTATATCCAATGGTATATCTGATGATACTGATTGCTCGTGGAGCTTTGATGATAAGTATGTTTTAACCTCAAGCAATGCAGATAATATACAATTCCCAAATATATTTATGATGCCCGTTGATACTACCTTAAAAAAAATTAGAAAAACTTATTCAACGTACAATGAAGACGGAGCACCGAGTCAATCCCATGATGGTAAATGGATTGCATTTGAAAGTCACGTGGGTGAAGATGAAGATTATCCATCAGAGATATGGATTATAAAAGTAGATTAAATAAGAGGAGGTATTCTGTTTAACAGAGAAACAGTGGAAAAAATGATAGAAGGTATTGCCTGGCTCAATATTAAAATGGGAGTTTTTTCCATTATTTTACCTATTATTTTTGCAAGTGCAGTTATAATTTTTTTATTAAGTGCTTACAGGAATCCATCAAGGAGTAAGAGTAACATTGTGCTTTTAACCTTTGCAATTATATATTTGTTTGGCGGAGTAACTATTCTACTTGGGAAAGATTTTATGGGATTTAAGGTTGCTTTTTCTGGGGCTGTTGGATTATGGATAATTTCGCTTTTGTTGGTACTGGATATTATTTTTCATTTGACATTCATAAAACTTTCAAAAAAAATCTTTTTAAGAATTGTCTCCGTTTTCCTAATATTTTCCGGCATATTTCTTTATCCTATTCTGGAAACTTTGCTTGGTTTTATGTATCCTAAAATGGTTTTTATAGGAGCAGAATGCCCTACTACGATTACATTAATAGGCATTTTAATAGGGAGTATTCCAAGGGTTAATAAGGTCTTATTTATTTTAGTAAGTTTACAGGCTATTGTAGTAGGCCTTTCAGTCGCATTTAATGGCGCTGTCTTTGATTATCTTTATGCTTTAGCAGGATTTGCTGGACTTATAACAATGGTTGTTTATTTTAGAGACATATTTTTCATCAGGCCTCATAATAAATAAGAGAATTTTAGCATAGATTATGTATATTTTAAAGGGTTGACAGGACAAATTTTTTATATATAATTATGCAATGTGTAAATACAGTACATTAAAGCATTGCAGTAAGGCACTGCATAAGGAGGTTATATGTATATTTTATTGATGTTTTTAAGTGGAATAGCTGGTAATACTATTCTAAAAAATGTCGATATTGCTGTTAAAGGGCCCAAAAAAGCATATTCAAAGGTTAAGATGGTCCTTATAAATAACAGGGGCTATAAAAAGATAAGAGAGATAGAGATGTGGAGTTCTGGAAATAGAAGACTTATGAAGTTTAAAAGCCCCAAGGAGGTAAAGGGTGTAGGATTTCTTGTCCTTTCTGATATAGAGATGTACATTTATATGCCTGCTTATGGAAAGATAAGAAGAATAGCTTCACATACAAAAAATCAATCTTTTATGGGTAGTGATTTTTCTTATAATGATATGGGAAATATAAACTATGCAGATGATTATAATGCAAAGCTTATAAAAGAAGGGAAAACCTATTATAAATTGAAGTTAATTCCTAAACAAAGGGAATCACAGTATTCTAAGGTAGTTATGTATGTTAATAAAGAAACATTTCTTCCGGATAGCTCCAGATTTTTTGATAAAAAGGGTAATCTTTACAAAATTATGAAGAATAAAAAGGTGAAGAAAATAGGAGCATTCTGGATACCAGTATATATAACAATGAGAAATGTAAAGAAGAATCATACCACTGTAATGAGTATTTACGACATTGATATCAATTTAGATATAAAAAATAGCCTTTTTACAAAAAGACAGCTTAAACGTTAAGGAGTGAAAAATGAAGTGTTTGGTTATTTTTTTATTATTTATTTTTTTAAATGTAAATGCTGAAGATTTGGATATAGGCGGTAATTTAGTTCTGAATAGATATTTTCTTTTCAAGGATAGCATTATTCCATATCCTACCTTTGATGAGGTATATACAGAGATTTCCTTGTCCGGGAGTAATTATAAGGTTTTCACCTCCTTTAAATTAAGAGTCTGGAATAGAGAAAATGTATCTTTTTCTCAATTGAGTACTTTCCCCGTTGAGACATATCTTTATCCATGGGAGCTCTATGTTAAAATAGACGATTTTTTTATTGAAAATCTTGACTTAAAGGCAGGGAAACAAAGAATTGCGTGGGGAAGTGCTGATAAGCTCAATCCGACTGACAACATTAATCCTTTTGATATGCAGGATATATTTGATATAAATAAGAGACTTCCTGTGGATGCTTTAAAAACTACATACTATCTACCTTTTGATATTTCCTTTTCTGCAATACTTTCTAAATTTACCCCTTCGCTTTTTGGATGGGATACATTTTTTATTGCACAGTATTCATCGGATTCTATCCCTGAAGGCTTTAGTCTATCAAAATATGATACAATAATCTATCCTGAAAAGAAGAATTTTAAGGATGCTTCTTTTGCTTTTAAATTATCAGGAACAGTATTTAACTGGGATATGAGTGTCTCTTACCTTAAGGGATTTTATACCTTTCCTTTTGTGGATAGTATAAATATTTACCCACAGGATACAATAACTCCTTTTGATTTAAATATGGATACGTATCTTTCATTCCCTGAATATCAATGCATTGGCTATGATTTTGCAGGAGAGATTTTCACTATTGGGTTATGGGCTGAGGCAGCAATTCTTATTCCTCAAGAGTTTACTATGAGGAGTAAAAAAACATTACCTACTGGCAATCCTCAAATGCCATTTCTTACAGAGGAAAGAGATACCACTATACTAAATACTTCTTATTTTAGGTATACTATAGGTTCAGATTACACATTTAAGAGCAATACCTATATCAATATACAATGGAATCACGGCTTTTTTTATGAGAATAGCGACTTAAACGATTATATGTTTTTTTATGTTGAACAAACTTTTAGAAGTTATAAGATTACTTTGAAAGGCGGTATTGAAATAGATGATTTTGCTGAGGTAAACAATAGCTATGGATTTACTACTGCATTTGAATTTAATATAAAACCATACGATAATATAGAGTTTTTGTCAGGGATATCTTATTTTAACGGTAAAGAGGGAACTTTTTTCAGAAGAATGAAGGATGTGGATAATATATATATAGTGCTTAAGGGATACTTCTAAAGAATACTTTTTAAGTATTGATTGCTTGACAGAGAGGGTTTTATGAGTAAAATAAAGGAAAAAAGGAGACAGTATGGCAAGAATAATTAAAAAATATCCTAATAGAAAGCTTTATGATGTTGAGGCAAGCAGGACAGTAACCCTTGCTGAGGTATCACAATTAATAAAGGAAGGATTTGATATAAAGGTAATTGATAATGAAACAGAGGAAGATATTACAGATGTTACACTGATAGAGGTTTTAAGATACGAGGTTCGAGATGGGAAAGAATTTGCGTCATTTCCTTTTATAATAAAAGAAATGATTAAGGCTGGCAGAGATACACTGTACCAATTTATTAAAAGTTCATTAGTGGCAAGTATTGAAGCGATGTCTTTAACTGAGAGAAAAACAAAGGAGCTTGTTAGAAGTCTTGTTGACAAAAAGAAATTAAGCAAGAAGGAAGCTTCAGAGCTTGAGAAAATTTTACTTCAAGCAATTAAAGAAAGACATGCCGCTCTTGAAGAGAAGATTAGAAAAATAGTAAAAGAAAATACTGAATCAATAATAAAAGAGCTCGGGATTGGAAGTAAGCAGGAATTGGAAAAACAAATAGAACAGGGTTCTCTTAAAACTTTATCTTTATTGGGATTAAAAGATGGAAAAGATATTGATAAGCGTGTTGAAGCAGGAATAAAAAAGGTAATGAAAGAAATGGATATTCCAGATGTCTATGAGATAAAACAGATGGAAAAAGATATTAAGGATATTAAAAAGTCTTTAAATGAGCTTTTAAAGAGGTTAAAAATTTGATAAAATTTACTACTGATTTTATCCTGAGATTTAAATGGATAATTATTGTTTTTTTAGGTGTACTATCAGTAGTTTCAGTTGTAGGATTTTTTAATCTAAAGATAGAGGGAGATATAATAAATACCCTTCCAAAGAATGACCCTTTTGTTTCCCGATTCAAAGATGTTGGTGAAGAATTTAAAGGAAATCTGGTTGGAATGGTTATTATAAAATCAAATTTAGATGTTTTTACGAGGAAGACCTTTGAAAAACTTTCTGAATTAACAGAGGCCTATAAAGGGATTGAAGGGGTAACAGAGGTAACAAGTCTTGTAAGTGCTATGGATATTAAGAAGACAGATGAAGGTATTGAGGTAGGTGAGCTTGTTGAGCCAGGACACATACCTGTCACAGACAGAGAATTTAGGTCTCTTAAGTTGTACGTCTTAAAAGAAAAGAGTTTTAACGGTAAACTTGTATCTGCAAATGCAAAATATGCAAATATTATTATTAGATTTGCAGATAATGTGGATAGAGGTAAAGTTGGTAGAGAAGTAATTGATATAACAGAGAAACTAAAAGGAAATTTTAAGGTTTTTTACGGAGGATTCCCAATGCAAATTGCTATTGTAAACAGCATGATAATTAAAGATTTGTACATACTTATTCCTATAGCTGTTCTTATTTTAGTTATTATACTGCTTTTGAGTTTTAGTTCCTTTGAAGGTATTTATCTCCCTTTGATAGTTGTTTTTCTATCTGTACTTTACTCCGTTGGATTTATGGGTATTGTTGGTGTAGCTTTTTCCATATTTTCTGATATTGTTCCTGTGATACTGCTTGCTGTAGGCTCAGCCTACGGTATACATTTTTTGTATAAGTACTATGAGGATATAAAGAAAGAAAAATATAATGTTGGTGCAATAAGGAAAAGTCTTAAAGAGGTAGGTATATCTATAATTCTGGCAGCCCTAACTACTTTCATTGGTTTTATTTCATTACTGTTTAGTCAGCTTGATGATATACGAAAGTTTGGTATTTTTACTGGATTTGGAGTAGTGCTGGCTATGTTGCTTTCAATAGTTTTGATACCTATTATTCTTTCATTTAAAAAGAATACAAAAAGAATAAAGGTTAAGAAGTTTGATATTTCCAATCTGATGATTCTTTTTGCCAGGGTTTCTTTGAAAAGATACAGGATTACTCTGATTCTTGCTCTTTTAGTATTTGTTTTACTTGCATTAGGTATTCCAGGACTTAAAAGAAATGTAGATTTAATAAATTATTTTCCTAAAACTAATCCTGTCAGGGTTTCTGAACGTTTAATAAGAGAAGAGTTTGGGGGAGGTAATCCACTTGAAATAGTTGTTGCTTCAGAAGATATCAGAAATCCTGTTGTCTTAAAAGTCATGGAACATATTGAGGAGTATCTTGAAAAAATTCAAATGCTTTCTCGTCCCTATTCATTAACAGATTTTATTGTAAAGATGAACGGGTTGCTGATAGGACATAGTTCTGTTCCTGGTTCAAAGGTAAAGATAGAGAATCTGTATGTTCTTTTGGAGGGAGAGCCTTCAATGGCAATGTTTATAAATCAGGAGTCTAAAAAAGCGTTAATAGATGCTTATATGAAGACAAATAGCACAGATTCTATGAAAATGGTAGCACGATATGTTGATAGTTTATTAGGTGATTATGATGGTGATTACGTATATGTAAATCCCGACAGTGTAATAAGTGGAAAGACTGTACTTTTAGAAAACTATGCAGCAAGATATGCAAGGCTTATTATTAGTGTTTTTAATCTAAAGAAATCTTATTCTTCTAAGTTAGCCCGGTTATTACTTGATGCCAGACTTAATAACAAATACTACACAAAGATAAAGAAGGATAAAATTTTAGAAGGTATTAAAAGATATCTTGCTTCAGATGAGTGTGAAATATATATAAAAAGTAGTGCTAAAAGGAATAGGATAGCAGAGAAAATAGTATA
>JALVRC010000120.1 GCA_027025255.1 Caldifarciminota bacterium | reverse complement strand
AAATACCAAACTATTTGATGAAATAATTGCACACAGAAAAATATTTACACCAATTAAAACGGTTAATTATTCCGAATTACAAATAGATAAACTGAACATTATACCGCCAAAAGATTTGTTGAAAAAATACCAAAATGACTATACCGAAATGCAGGAAAATATGATTTATGGAAAAAGTATGACTTTTAAATCTTTGATAAACAAAATAATAACAAAAATCTCAATAGCTAACAAAGGTTATAAGTAATTGTGGGGAAAGTGCTAAAAATGAAACAAATATGAATAAAACAAATAAAAAATACTGCGTGAATAGGGGGATTTGTTATGCCATCTAATAAACTACCAAAAGGGCTAACAGGTGTAGCAGGCGAATATTTTGTGGCAGCTGAGCTATCACGTCTTGGTTATATTGCATCCATTACCTTGCGGAACACAAGAGGGATTGATATCCTTGCCTCAAATGCTACTGCCACACGGCAGATTGCAATTCAAGTGAAAACAAATCAGGGCAGTAACCCTGAATGGGTACTGAACAAGAAAGCCGAGATTTTCTATGCTGATAACCTGTTCTATGTGTTTGTAGGTCTCAAATTGTCTGAAGAGAGGCCTGACTTCTATATCGTTCCCAGTAAAGTTGTGGCAGATTTTGTCAGGAACGACCACAAAAAATGGTTAGAGACACCAGGGAAGAAAGGTCAAGCTCATAAGGATAATCCTGTACGGAAATTTAGGGACACGGAAAGACAATTCCTGGAGCGGTGGGATTTACTTGGTTTCTCATATCAGGAAGTTCTCTAACATCTGCTTCAGCTGTCCTGCCTTCGCTGCGCTTCGTAAAAACCAGTAAGAGTAAGTGTTGGGGAAAACAAACACTCTTTTGCCAGACGCATATAAAAGGCAGCAATATTTAATCAAACCTAATGGATTCTGCATACCCTGAAATGTTTAAAAATAATACTTGACATGCGGAGTTTTTTATATATAATTTTGGGTGTGATTAACAAAGAGCAATATTCAGGGAGTAAAGGAAATAAAAAAGATGAGGAGTAAAGAGAAAAAGATATATAATACCAGATTTGAAAAATATCCGCAATTAACTGCGAATATAAATGACGTGGCGAAATTTAATACATATGTTGTATGAGGTGAAAATATGAAAACATTAAGCTATAGAATCTTGCTTAGAAAAGAACAGGAGGGAGGTTATACAGCGATAGTTCCCTCTTTCCCTGGCTGTGTAAGTTATGGAGACACAATAGAAGAAGCAATAGAAATGGCAAAAGAAGCTATTGAGTTATACATAGAGAGTCTAAAGGAGCATGGTGAAGAGATACCAACAGAGGAAGGGACTTTGGAATATACTTTAACAGTAGGAGCTTACGCCTAAACTTCCTTCTCTCACTCAGTAAAAAATTATCAAGCTGCTTGAAAAGAAAGGATATATCTTAGATAGAATTAAAGGAAGCCATCATATTTACTTCCACCCTGGTATGAAAAAAAGTTGTTGTACCTCTAAAGAGATTTACCAAAGGGAACATTTCTTGAAATTTTAAAACAAGCAGGTATAAGTAAGGAGGAGCTAAAAACCCTGCTATAAGCGAAGAAAATACAGCATTCCATCCCTTGACATACAGGTTTTTTTATATATAATTTTGTGTGAGATTAGAATACAGCAATATTGAGGAGGTAGGGAAAAAAGTGATGAGTAAAGATAAAATGATAGCAAAACTTATACATATTTTAAAAAAGCACGGAGCAAAGAAGATTGAGATATTTGGTTCTTATGCAAGAGGAGAAGAGAATGAAGGAAGTGATTTAGATGTGATTGTAGAATTTGAAGAGAGGAAAAGTCTCTTTGAACTTGTTGGAATAGAACAGGAATTAGAAGATAATCTGGGAATAAAGGTTGATTTACTTACATTAGCCTCTCTGAGCCCATATTTGATAGAAAGTATCAAAAAAGAATCTATGGTAGTATTAGGATGAAGAAAGATAATACTATATTTCTAAAGCACATATTGGATTTTTTTGCCTACAGCCAATAAGGATATTCCTTTGTTGAAAGAAAAATTACAGAAAATCTTGAAATTAGAGGATATGAACTCCTGAATACGTTATTGTTACGGTGTATCTTATTATACCTTTCCTGCACCCTCCAATGCTTATGAAAAACACACCCCATTCCAAAAAGAAATAACAACATAAAACCCTATACCTTGACATTATGTCTTTTTTATATACAATTATCAATGTTTAGATAAGATAGGAAAAGCAAATGTTTGAGAATGTGTTCTGAAAGAAGAGAATACGAGGAGGGGGGTATGGTATAAAAAGCTCAAAGCTGGGATGTAAGATCACGTAAGCACAGTATGAGGTCTGTGTAAGATAGCATTTTTTGAAAATAGGAGAATTATGAAGAGAAGCAAGAAAAAAAGCAATATAAGAAAGTTATTTTTTTATTTAAGAGAGCATAAACTATTATTTTTCTCCGGGTTGTTTATGGTTATTGTTGTCTCTTTTATTAACCTTCTTGACCCTTTGATTATTGCACATATTATTGATGTTAGTGTTCCTCGTAAAGATGTAAATGATATGATGCTATTTGCTTTGTTATTTCTTTTTGTTGTTCTTTTCTCTGGTTTTATATCTTATTTTCAGACCATTATTCTTGCAAAACTCGGTTTAAAGATAGTTACTAAGCTTAAGGGAAGGGTCTTTTCTCATCTTTTAAAATTACCAGTTAGCTTTTTTGATAAAAATCCGGTTGGTTCACTAATGGCAAGGGTGGAGAGCGACGGAGAAAGGGTTAAACAGTTGTTCAGTAATTTTGCTATTATGATTTTGGGAAATATCTTTTTTTTCCTGGGTATGCTTGGAGTACTTTTTTATAAAAACTGGAAGGTGACGCTCTATTTAATGATTCCCTTGCCTTTACTTTTTGTTGTTATTTTTATTGTTATTCGTTATTTGAGAACGTTCTATAAGAAAATAAGAAAGGTATATGCCAGTTTAAGTGCTCTTCTGGCTGAATACATTAATGGAGTTTATATTGTGCAGCTCTTTAATAAAGAGAAAAAGGTTGAAGAAATAATAGACAAAAAAAGTCTTGAAAAGAGAAGGATTGAAACAAAGACAACCTTTATTGAATACAGTTTTTGGGGTTTGTATAGTTTTTTATTAGAAACTGGTTTTATTGTTCTTGTTATTTTGCTTGTTGGTCCAAAGGTAATAAAAGGTATTATGAGTGTTGGAACGCTTGTTATTTTTATCCAGTATGGAATGAGATTGTTTGAGCCTTTAATAGCTATTTCTGAAAACATTAATTTTTTTCAGAGGGCTTCTGTTTCCCTTAATAGAATATTTGGTATTTTAGGTTTAAAAAAAGAGAGTGATTTAAGAAAGATAAGTATTAGCCCTGTTTTTGAAGATAAGATAGTTTTTAAAGACGTCTGGTTTAGGTATAAAGACGATGAATGGGTTTTAAAAGGGGTAGATTTTACCATAAAAAAAGGAGAAAAGATAGCTTTTGTCGGAGCATCAGGTAGTGGAAAAACTACGACAGTATCTTTGCTCTGTGGTTTTTATAATATTAACAGGGGTAGCATTCTTGTTGATGGAAAAAACATTGAAGAGTTTAATATTTATGAATGGAGAAGAAAAATAGGTTTGATACTGCAAGATATTTATTTGTTCCCTGGCACTATACTGGAGAATATCAGGATATACAATGATGAAATTAACGAAAAGAGGGTTGTTAAAGCCTTAGAATATGTACAGGCACGTGATTTTTTAGAGAAAAGAGAAGATGGGCTACATACTTTTATAAAAGACAGGGGTAAAAATATATCTCAAGGTGAAAAACAGCTTTTAAGTTTTGCTCGTGCACTTGTTTTTTCCCCTGAAATTATAATTATGGATGAGGCAACTTCCTCAGTTGATGTTGAAACCGAAGAGAAAATAAAAAAATCCATGGATAAATTGTTACAAAATAAGACTGCAGTTATCGTTGCTCACAGATTATCTTCAGTTATTAATGCAGACAGGATATTATTGTTTGAATCAGGTAGTATAATCGCACAGGGCACTCATGATGAATTGCTCAAGAAGTCTTCTGTTTACAAAAGGCTTGTAGAACTTCAGTTCTTAAAGGGAGATACTCATGAATCATATTAAGTGGATATGGGATTTGTGGAGAAAGCATAAATTACACCTTCTTCTGATTTTTGCTCTTACCATTCTTTCTGTGTTTGTTGCTGTTGCATATCCATATATTTTTAAAAAGTTAATTGATATACTTAATGACATCCTTTTTAATCCTTCTAAATATCCTCAACCGTATAAAGAG
>JALVRC010000119.1 GCA_027025255.1 Caldifarciminota bacterium | reverse complement strand
CCTTTGATCTTATAAAGCAGGAGGGTTTACGAAAATAATAAATAAACTTTTAGAGAATAAAAAAGCTTTTCCCCATGATGTTAAGTATAAAAAGGTTTTACAAACACATACTTCCTGGGTTATTTTAACTGGTAATTATGCTTACAAAATAAAAAAACCTGTAAATTTTGGATTTCTTGATTATTCTTCTATTGAGAAAAGAAAAATAAACTGCGAAAAAGAAATAATGCTAAACAGAGAAACTTCATCCTTATACCTTGGGGTTATACCAATCTTTAAAAGAGATAATAAATTATTTTTATATCCTCCGGGTAGCATAATCGATTATGCTGTATGGATGAAAGAACTGCCTCAAAGAAATCTAATGAACAAAAGGATTGAAAATAACGATATTGATCTTGCTGATATAGTAAGAGTAGCTACAAAAATAGCTACTTTTCATAAAAAAAGTCAAAGTAGTAAAAATACTGATAAATATGGGAGCTTTGAAACAGTTAAGTATAACTGGGACGAAAATTTCAAACAAACAGAGCCCTATATAGGTATAACAATATTCAGAGAAACCTTTAATAGCCTAAGGAACTTTATTAATAAGTTTATGTATGAAAAAAAAGAGCTCTTTCAAAAAAGAATATCAGAAGGTTATATAAAATATTGTCATGGAGATCTTCATTCAGGTAATATATTTATTACTGAAAACGGTGTAGAGCTCTTTGACAGAATAGAATTCAATTTAAGATTTGCCTATGGAGATACATCAAATGAAATTGCGTTTCTTCTAATGGATCTGGAATTTAGAGATAAATTTTATCTTTCCAGTTTGTTTCTTGATCACTATATACATAAAACTAAGGATCTTGATATTCTTTTACCCTTAGATTTCTACAAACTATACAGAGCCTATGTCAGAGGAAAAGTAATTGGCTTTCAACTAAAAGACCATGAAGATGAAAAAAAATTCGTTGCAAACAAATATTTTAAACTTGCAAATTTCTACAGAGAAAAAATAGAAAAAGGACCAATTTTGTTCGTTGTTCATGGGCTTCCTGCAACAGGAAAAACAACATTGTCAAAAATAATATCCAATTCAACAGGTGCTATACATTTACGAAGCGATGTATTAAGAAGGATTCTAAGTAATCATTCTCTTGATAAACATCACTATCATGAGATACAGAATGGTTTATATACAAAAACCATGTCTGACAAGGTCTATAATCTAATGGCAGAAAAGGCTTATGAATATCTAATAAGAAACCATTCCGTTATCATAGATGCAACATTTTCTTCTTCTGATAGATGGGAAAAAATGCAAAACAAATTTAAGAATTTTGAAATAATAAAAATCTGTACAAATGCTCAAGATGAAATTGTTAAAAAGAACTTATCTCATAAAGAAAAAAACGATCCGGTTTCTGATGCTACATTAGATGTATATAAGCATCTTAAAAAAACCTTTAAAATGATTAAAGGCTCTATTGTGATAAACACATCCGATTTAGATGCTGGCAAAAAAGAACTTTTAAGAATACTCAAAGAAAAGTCTCTTGAATTCTACAGATAAAAAATTATTTGAAGCTTTAAAAAATATAAAGCAGGGAAATATTGAAGCATTTACAATAATTTTTGAACGTTTCAGTTTGTACCTCTTAAAAATTGCTTATAGATATCTTAAGAATATTCATGATGCAGAAGATATTGTTGAAGATGTTTTTATAGGGTTTATTAAAAATATAAAAAGCATAAGAGAAAATACGTCTCCTCTTTCATATCTTTATAGAGCAGTAATCAATAGATCATTAAATAAATTAAAAAAATTTAACTCTAACACCATTATAGAAATTGATTATCACTCACTTTCTCCAGAAGAGCACTATTTCAAAAAGAAAAAGATTGAAAACGTAAAAAATGCTATAGAAGAGCTTCCTCCTATATTTAAAGAGGTTGTAAAACTTAAAATTTATGATGAGTTAAGCTATAAAGATATAGCTAAAGCACTAAATATTAAAATAGGTACTGTAATGTCACGATTATCAAGGGCAAAAAAAAGGTTAAAAGAAAAACTAAATACAGATTTAAATATTTATTAATTAAATGAAATATCTATTGCTTGACTTATAGTAAATTAAGAATATAATTAAATGAGGTGATACAATGAAAAAAATAACAATAGCAATCTTTTTACTTTTTAGTAATACTCTTTTAGCTCAAGCTAAAAGACCAGGGGCTGTTTTTTTAATGATATGGCCTGGGGCAAAACCAACTTCTCTTGGTGGAGCTTATACTGCTATTTCAGATGATGCCCTTGCTACCTACTATAACGTTGGTGGTTTAGCATTTATCAATGGAGCCAACATAGCTGCCCAACACGTTAACTGGCTTCCAGGACTTTGGCCAGGCATGTATTACGAATATCTTGCTTTTGCAACTTCTTATAAAAGAGGTGCGTTCGGCTTTAATGTCATTTATCTAACAACCGGGAAAACAAGGGTTGAATTTGAGGATGGGACTCAAGCTGAATTTGCCACTTACGACATTGCACTGGGAGTTAATTACGCTCACAGAATAAACGAACGAATCGGTGTTGGGGGAACGATTAAGTATATCTATTCATTTCTCGCACCAGAGTGGGTTTTAAGTAAAATCCCAGGGTTCGAAAATAGGAAGGGAGGAGCAGGATCTTCCTGGGCCTTAGATTTGGGAATAAAATATAACATATTAAAAACATTAAGTATAGGTACAACAATTCAGAACATAGGGCCAGGAATAACATTTGTTGTAGGATCAAGTCCCGATCCATTACCTTTAATGTTAAGGGTTGGCTACAAATGGGAAGCCTTTAGATATAAAGATAGTCTTTTTACTTTATCTCTAACAACAGATTTCACCAAAGTACTTGTAAGTTTGTTCTTTATAGACGAAAATAAAACATTTTCAGAGCGATTAGGTGAAGAATTTTCATCAATATGGCGTAGTGATGGAATTGAACTAAGCTATATGAAAATGTTTTTCTTTAGATTAGGATACTTTATTGATAGTGAAGGAGCAAGAGGAGGGGTGTTTGTACAACAAATTGACGAAGTTGGCATAAAACATGTTGATTTATGGGAATACCTATTACATAGAAATAAATATGAGTTTAAGAAATTAGGTTTTACTATTGGCGGAGGTTTCTCTGTTAAGAATTTTTCACTTGATATTGGTATTGATGAATTTATATACGATTTTTCAACTACAAATAAAAAAATATCTGTCTCTTATAGTTTCAAATAATGATAACAGTAGTAGTAGGCTTACAATGGGGAGATGAAGGAAAAGGTAAAATTGTAGACACACTCATTAGCACAGGGTGGGTCGTAAGATATCAAGGAGGCGCAAATGCTGGTCATACTGTCTATAAAAACGGTACAAAATTTGTTTTTCATCAACTACCAAGTGGAATACTGAATCCGGAAATTAAAAACGGTATTGCTGCTGGGTGTGTAGTAGATCCGGAAATCTTAATAGAAGAGATAGAAAGTATTACTCAAAAAGGAATTAATATATCAAATAGATTTTTCATTGATAGTAGAGTTCCTTTAGTACTTAAATTCCACAAATTAATAGACAAAGCAATAGACAAAAAAAGAGGAATAGGTGTAACAGGAAGAGGAATAGGACCAACACAAGCCGATAGAGCCAGGAGATGGGCTTTAAGGATGGAAGATTTGTTTTTAAAAGAAAATGATTTAAAAGACAAACTAAATGACACGGTAGAGTTTTATAATTTTATTTTAAATAATTACTATAAAGAAAAACAGGAAATCAAGATAGAAGATATTCTTTCTACATTGGGAAAATTTAAATCTTATTTAACTGAAGAAAACATTATTGACTTATCAACTATAATCCAGAATGCTATAGACAACAAACAAAAGATACTATTTGAATCGGCTCAGGGTAGTTTATTGGATATAAATTTTGGAACTTATCCATTCGTAACCTCTTCTCATCCTATAAGTGGTGGTATTTATACTGGCGTAGGACTCCCTCCGCAAAAATTTGACAGAGTAATTGGGGTAATGAAAGCTTATACAACACGAGTAGGAAGCGGACCTTTTCCCTCAAGAGTTCCAGAAAAAATAGAAAGTTTTATAGTTGACATTGGAATGGAATACGGTGCTACCACAGGCAGGAAAAGAAGATGCGGCTGGTTAGATTTAGAACTTTTGAAAAAAACCATACGTTTAAATGGTGTTACAGAAATTGCCCTTACAAAATTAGATGTTTTATCTGGCCTAAATGAAATAAAAATTCTTATAGAAAAAGAAAATGAATATAAATACAAAATATTCAAAGGCTGGAATAAAG
>JALVRC010000118.1:21033-34147 GCA_027025255.1 Caldifarciminota bacterium | reverse complement strand
GTATAGACTTGATGTGAGTATAAATATAGATACTGTTTTTAGAAGTAGGGAAGCTTTTTTAAAGATGCTTAATGATAGACAGAGCCTTGATTTAAAATATGGTTATACTTCAGCTGGAATTCATAGAGATAATATATTTTTTAAATTAAATGGAGAAAATGCGAGATATATTGCTTCTCTCGGAGAAAAGCGCGTGATTATTAATCTTATACGGTATACTATGGGAATTGTTAAATTGAATAAGTTTCAGGTAAAACCAATCTTTTTAATGGATGATGTTGGTAATGAGCTGGATAGGGAAAATGAAATTGAAATATTTAAGATGTTTAAAGGGTTTCAGACAATATATACTAGGACAGAAGCCTTAAATAATAATATAGAAGCGAGGGAAATTGCTTTATAAACAAACTTTGTATATTATTAAATTAAGGTTAGTTTATGGATAAATTTTTAATCCTTAATGAAAATCTGACTGCCTGGCTCAAAGCAAGAGGTCTTTATAAAGATTATAGAAAACATGGGATTATAAGAGATTGGCAGAATATAGTTGGAAGATCCATAGCCTTGAATACCCTGGAACTGAGGTTTAAAAAAGATATTCTTATTTTAAAGGTAAGGAATACTTTGTGGAAAAAGGAGCTAAGTCTAATAAAGTATTCGTTAAAGAAAAAGGTAAATGATTATCTTGGCTTTGAAGGTGTAAAGGAGATAAAAATAAAGATATGAAAAAATATGATGCACGTTCAATACAGGTTTTAAAAGGATTAGAGGGCGTAAGAAAAAGACCTGCCATGTATATCGGTGATACAAGTGAAAGAGGTATGCACCATTTAATTAATGAAGTTGTTGATAACGCTGTTGACGAAGCAATGGCAGGATTTTGTAACGAAATTAATGTGAGTATTGTTGATGATAGAACTGCATGTATAAGAGATAACGGGCGAGGTATCCCGGTAGGCATACATCCTGAATTTGGTATTCCTGCGGTGGAGGTGGTTTTGACAACACTTCATGCTGGAGCAAAATTTGAAAATAAGATTTACAGAATTTCTGGTGGCTTGCACGGTGTTGGGATTTCTGTTGTTAATGCTTTGTCAGAGAGGTTCGAAGTTGAGATAGCACGTGAGGGTAAACTATTTAGGCAAACCTATGAGAGAGGTGAACCTACAAGCAAGCTTGAAGTGATTGGCATAGCGGATTATACAGGCACTAAAATTACATTTTCTCCAGATAGTGAGATTTTTAAAAAAGAGCTTTCCTTTAAACCGGACATAGTGAGGATAAGACTTCAGGAGATAGCCTTTTTAAATCCTCAGTTGAGAATAGTTTTTACAGAAAAGGAGCACAAAAAACACATATTCTATTATCCTAAGGGAATGCTGGATTTCTTAAATTATGTTAATACAGGTAAAAAGGCTTTACATAAACCTATAGTTTTTACAGAAGAAAAGAAAAACGTTAAGATTGAACTAAGTATGGTTTATAATGATGATTATAGAGAAAATATACTTACGTTTGTTAATACGATAAACACACATGAAGGAGGCAGCCATCTTTCCGGGTTTAAAGCAGCGTTAACACGTGTAATAAATGATATTGTGAAAAGAGAGACAAAGGTTAAGTTTAATATTACCGGGGAAGATACGCGTGAAGGATTAACAGCGATTTTATCTGTGAGAATACCTAATCCTCAGTTTGAAGGCCAAACAAAGACAAAGTTGGGTAATAGTGAAATAAAGGGTATTGTTGAATCAACGATTAATGAGTATTTAAGTACATATTTTAGCGAACATCCAAAAGAAGCAAACATAGTTATTGAAAAGGTTATTTCGGCAGCTAAGTCTCGTTTAGCTGCGAGAAAGGCAAAAGAGCTTGAAAGAAGTAGGTCTTTGCTGACAGCGGATAATTTACCCGGGAAATTGGCAGATTGTTCATCAAATAATATTGATGAGAATGAGTTGTTTATTGTAGAGGGTGAATCAGCAGGAGGTTCTGCGAAACAGGGTAGAGACAGAAGATTCCAGGCAGTTCTTTCTTTGAGGGGCAAGATTTTAAATATAGAGAAAGCGAAATTAAGACTGGATAAGATACTTTCTAATAACGAAATAAAAACTATAATTGCTTCAATTGGGATAGGAATAAATGAAGAAGAACTTAATCCTGAAAAGCTCAGGTATGGTAAGATTGTAATTATGACAGATGCTGATGTAGATGGTTCTCATATCAGTACTTTGCTATTGACATTGTTTTACAGATTGATGAGATTGTTAATAGAAACAGGTAGGGTTTATCTTGCTCAACCTCCACTTTATAGAGTGAAACAGAGAAAGCAAACAAGGTATTTTTATTCCGACGAAGAGCTTGAGGCTTACTTAAAGAATATAAATGATGAAAAATATCAGATTACACGCTACAAGGGCCTGGGAGAAATGGATGCTGAACAACTGTGGGAAACAACTATGAATCCTGAGACAAGAATTTTAAAGAGAATATCAATGGAAGATGCTGTTGAGGCAGATAAGCTTTTTAGCGTTCTTCTTGGATCAGATGTAGAATCGAGAAGGGTCTTTATAAAAGAGAATGCAAAATTTGTTAGAAATCTTGATGTATAAATTTGTAAAGGAGGTTTAATGGATCATATTAGGTTATTTAAAGAATTGACAGAGGCATTTGGCCCTCCGGGGTTTGAAGATGATGTGAGGGATATTCTTAAACGTTATCTGTCAGCTTTTGATCTTTCATATGATAGACTTGGGAGTGTTATAGCTTCTAAAACAGGAAGAGGCGGCCCGAGAATTATGGTAGCTGCTCATATGGATGAGGTGGGTTTCATAGTTAAGGATATTACGAAAGAGGGATATATTAAGTTTGCACCAATTGGTGGTTGGTGGCCTCTTGTTATGTTGGGTCAGAGAGTAATTGTAAGAAGTAGAAATAAAGATTACCATGGTGTTATAGGTTCTACTCCTCCTCATATCTTAAAACCCGAACAAAGAAAGAAGATACCTGATATTTCAGATATGTATATTGATATTGGGGTTATAGAAGATAAGGGAGCAAAGGAGCTGGGAATAAGAAAGGGAGATCCTATTATTCCGTTTACTGTTTTTACAGAGCTTGAGAATAATGTTTTTGCGGCAAAGGCCTGGGATAATAGAATAGGCTGTGCAGTTCTTGCCGGAGTTGCTGAAAGGCTGGCAAAAGAAGATTTCCCCTCTACACTTCATTTAGTGGGGACAGTTCAGGAGGAAGTTGGGTTGCGAGGAGCAAGAACTTCTGCCCAGCTCATAAAGCCTGATATAGCTTTTGCAGTAGATGTTTCTCTTGCTCTTGATGCTCCTAAAAAGGCAAGTGAAGATGAGAAACTTGGTGGTGGGGTTGCTATTATTGTTCAGGATAACAGCATGATTGCCTCAAGAAGACTTGTTGAATTTGCACAGGCAATAGCAGAAAGGGAACGCATACCCTATCATCTTGCTACAGTACGAGGAGGTTATGATACGGGCATTATTCATCTTGTAAATCAGGGTGTTCCATCTTTACCCCTTGGTATTCCTTCAAGATACATTCACTCCAATGTATCGTATATTAAAAAGGAAGATTATGATGCTACAGTAGAACTTTTATCTGCGATGATTAAGGATTTAAATAATGAAACCTATAAAAAATTAATTGATTTTTGAGGTGATAGATGAGTGTTGAAAATATAAGAAATATTGGATTTTTTGGGCATAGAGGTGTGGGTAAGACCAGTATCCTTGATGTTATAATGTATATTTTAAAGGTTAATTCCAGAATTGGTAAAGTAGATGACGGAACAAGTATTTTTGATTTTGAAGAAGAAGAAATAGCAAGGAAATACTCGATTAATCTTTCTACTGCGGCAGCAACAATGGGAAATGATAAAAAGTTCTATTTTGTAGATACTCCAGGATATCTTGATTTTATCGGAGAGGTAATATCTGGTGTTAAAGCTGTTGATATGGGTGTTATTGTTGTTGATAGTTCTTCAGGTGTTGAGGTTGGAACTGAAATAGTATTTAAGCAATTAACAAATAATAATAAACCTACTTCTTTTTTTATTAATAAACTTGGTAAACCTGATACAGATTTTTATACTGTGTATAAGGAGATTGTTACTACGTTCGGTCCTAAGGTAGCTCCTTTTACAATTCCTATAGGAAAGACTTCAACTCTTGAGGGGGTTGTAAATCTTTTAAATGAAAAGGCATACGTTATAAAGAGTGGAAAAACAGAAGAAAGAGATGTTCCAGAGGACATGAAAGATAAAGTAGAAGAGTATAAGATGAAAATTATAGAGTCTCTTGCCGAAGAAGATGATGTTTTGATGGAAAAGTATCTTGAGGGAGAGAAAATAGAATTTCAGGATATAATTCCGTCGCTAAGGAGAGCTATATCCAAAAGAGCTATCTTCCCGTTATTTGCTGGCGATGCCTCTTTAAATATTGGTATTGAGCCCTTCTTAAATATTGCCTCAGAGTTTTTCCCTTCTCCAGAGGATGTTCCCGTACAAAAGTGTATAAATATTGTCTCAAACACCGAAGAGTCACTTGAGGTTCAGGGTAATTCAAAACCTGTAGCTTACGTTTTTAAAACAGTATCAGATCCTCATATAGGTGATATTTTATACATCAGGATGTTTGCAGGGAGTATAAAGAGTGGCGATACATTATATAACACGAATGTAGAACAGGAAGAGAGGATAAATCAGATATTCCAGATAGTGGGCAAGGAAAAGAAGGATTTAACAACGCTTTTAACCGGTGAAATAGGTGCTCTTGTAAAACTTAAAAATACTCATACTGGTCATACTTTAACAACAAAAGATAATCCAGTAAAGCTTCCTGAGCTTGAATTTCCAACTCCTCCTATATCAATTGCTATTGTTCCTAAGACTAAGAACGATGAAGAAAAAGTTTCAAACGGCCTTAGCAGACTTTCTCAGGAGGATCCTACCTTTACCTTTCATTATGATCCTGAGATTAGGCAACAGTTGATATCAGGTATGGGAGAAGTTCATCTGGATGTGATTCTTTCCAGATTAAAAAAGAAATTCGGGGTTAATGTTGATACTGAAAAGCCAAGAATCCATTACAGGGAAACCATTACCAAAAAGGCTGAGGCTCAGGGAAAATTTAAAAAGCAGACAGGCGGACGTGGTCAATTTGGAGATGTATATTTACGATTGGAGCCCTTAGAAAGAGGAAAGGGTGTTGAATTTGCGCAGGAAATATTTGGTGGTGCTGTTCCAAGTAAATATTTCCCTTCAGTAGAAAAAGGCGTTAAAGAGTTCTGTCTTGAAGGATATCTTGCAGGTTATCCTATAGTTGATATAAAAGCAACTCTTTATGATGGGTCATTTCATCCTGTTGACTCTTCTGATTATGCTTTTAAAATAGCTGCTGGTTTAGCAATGAAAAAAGCAATGGAAAAAGCAGGTCCGATTCTACTTGAACCAATCAATGAATTAGAAGTTACAGTTCCTGAGAATTTCATGGGCGATGTTATAGGTGACATTAATACAAGACGCGGAAAAGTCCTTGGAATGGAAGCAGAAGGTCGTTTGCAGAAGATAAAGGCTTATGTTCCGGAAGCAGAAATGTATAAGTATGCGACTACTCTTAGATCAATTACCCAGGGAAGGGGGTATTTTACTTCAAAATTTTCACATTTTGATCCTGTACCTAAAGAAATAACAAATAAAATTATTGAGCAGGTGAAAAAGGAGAAAGAAGAAGGATAAAAAAAGCAGGGCAGAGCCCTGCTTTTTTTATTTATATCTTATTTAAACCTATAGGTTAAACCAGTATTAAAGCTTTGAGATGTGTTTGTTTCATCTTTTGTCAGGTTGAATGTTGTTGAAAGCATTAGTCTGTTAACTATGTAAAAATTGAACCTGAGTTCTAAGGCATGTGAAAGTTGGAGGGAAGCTTGTGTAGTGTCTGAAGTTTGATAGAGCCCTTCCAGTATGTAAGCTGTAATAAAATCAATTCTATTACTTACCTCGTAAGAATAAGAGGGCTTTAGCATAAATTCATGTTCTTTTCCAGTTGCATCTCCAGTTAAAGGTGTTGTATATCTTAGCATCTCTATGAATTGGCTCTTTAGACCTATTGGATAAGCAGAATTTGCATTTATTTCAAGAAACGCGTTCCTTGCATCTGTTGTATCAGGCGTAAGAATCTCATATCCAACACCTGCTGATAGTTCATAACCGTAATACCTGTCGCTAATAAATTCTTTTAAGATGTCGTTAATAACCATTGTTCCTACGGACCCAAGTTCGTTATTAGCAAGTTTCTTTGTTTTTTGTAGCATCTTTTCTATGGCTTTATAATATTCTCTTTCCCAATGATCGTATTTCTCTTTATATGATGCCATTACTTCAGGGGATAGTAGCTTGGCAAATTCTACAAGCTCTTGATCATTAAGATCATCTGTTAATACGTCTTCCCATATAAGCTCTTCATTTACCCTAATTGCTCTTGCAAGTGGAGTAGCATTGATAAATCTACCGTATCCAACTCCGAGTATAATATCTAAAGCTGGGTATGTATATGTATTGAGAAAATCAAATGTTAATTTGCTGTACCCAAAGAGATCGTGTAGAAAGTACTTATTTGCCTGGGCAGTAGAAGAAAAAGAATATGTGTATGTGGAATCATCTGCCTTAAGTCCATCTCTGGTAAAGAGGCCATTTGCTGATAGATAATATGCTACGGGAAGAGAATAGTAAAATTTATTGTAGTTTAATGATACGCTACCGTTGTCTGCGGTTGTTATTGTGTCACTTTGGGTATAAGCATAGTTGAATCCTCCATAAAGACTTGTAGCACTGCTTACCGGAACCTTGTAGTCAGTGATTGATATTGCACTGGCAAAAGAAAACCCTATTAACAAAGCAAGAGTAACGCGGAAAAAAAGCTTCATAATACCTCCTTTTTTAGCTTTTCACTGCTTCTTATAATATTACGGAGCTTTATGCGAATGTCAAGGATTTATTTATTTACAAAAAACTATTTTTTAAGATTACTGACTTAAACCTTAATGTTCTTAATGTTAAGGTTTGGGAAAGTGGTTTAAATCCGCCCCTCTTATCTTTTTCCTACTAAAGAAGTGGGAAGTGAGAACTAAGAACTGAAACTGTTCCTCCCTTCTCTTGCTTCTCAGTTATTTTACGTGAGGCAAGAGGGAGAAAATTCTACCAGCCTAACAGTTTAAAAAATTCTAATTTTTTGTATAAAATTTTTATTGACATTATGCCTATTTTCTTTATAATTATCCTATGAGAGTTATAAGATATGGTAATCCGATTCTGCGTAAAGAGGCACGTGAGGTAAGTCCTCCATACGATGGTAAGAAAGAATTTATAAAGAGTATGCTTGACGTTATGGGAGATTATAATGGTATTGGATTAGCTGCTCCTCAGGTAGGTGTAAGTGAGAGGATTATAATTGGTTCTGTTGAGAGACAACCTTATCCTCTTATAAATCCGAAAATTCTTTATGTAGATAGTGAAAAGGAATATGATGAAGAGGGATGTTTAAGCCTGCCTGGTATTTATTTAGAGATTTTAAGGTATAAACATATCGTTCTTGAGGGGTTTGATATAGATGGAAATCCTGTAAGAATTCAGGTCTCTGATCTGGATGCAAGGGTTTTTCAACATGAAATTGATCATCTGGATGGTATTTTAATGATTGATAGGATTTCTGTAAAAGATAGAGAAGCAATAAGAAACACCTTGAAAAAAATAGAAGATGAAGAATTAAACGAAATGAAAAAGGAGATAGTATGAATGCATTGCTTTTCCCTGGTCAGGGTTCACAGTATACTGGTATGGGTAAAAGGCTCTATGATCGTTTCAAAGAAACAAGACAATTTTTTGATGAAGCTAAGGATATAAGGGATGTAATGTTTTCGACAGACAGAGAGGCACTAAAAAGAACCAATATAACTCAGCCTGCTATTTATATTCATTCTATAGCCGCATTTGAACTTTTAAAGGGTAAAATTACTCCGCATATTGTTGCAGGTCATAGTCTTGGAGAGTTTTCTGCTCTATGTGTCGCAGGTGTTTTTTCTTTTAAGAAGGGGCTTGAAATAGTTAGAAAGAGAGGAGATTTGATGGCTCAGGCAGGAGAGAAGGCGAAGGGAGGCATGGCAGCTATAATTGGAATGGATATTAAGAAAATTGAGGAGTTGATAAGTGATATTGATGTGGTTGTAGCCAATATAAATGCTCCTGCTCAGACTGTAATTTCCGGCACAATTGACGGTATTCAAAAGGCAATGGAAATCCTCAAGCAGAACAGGGCAAGGGTTATTCCTCTGCGGGTTTCAGGTGCTTTTCATTCGCCTTTGATGAAATATGCTCTAAAGGAATGGAGGGAGTTTCTCTCCACAGTAGAGTTTAATAAGCCTAAAATTAAGGTTGTTCAGAATGTCTCTGCTAAAGTTGAGGAAGATCCTGAAAGAATTAAAGAGAATATTATAGCGCAGATGACTTCTCCTGTAAAATGGGTAGAAACATTACAGCATATAAATGATTTTGGGATTTCTTATTGGTATGAGGTAGGTCCAGGAAAAGTTTTAAAGGGCCTTTTAAAAAAGACCCTTAATCTGGATTTAATTGCCTTTGATGAAATGGAAGAATATAGTTAGTTTATTTATTGACAGAGAATTAAAAATGTATATAATTATATAAAGGAGGATTGATGAAAAAGAGTTTGGCTATAAGTTTAGTTCTTTTGTTTTTTACAGGGTGCATTAAGAAAAATACAATTAATAATATTACACCGGAATTGATAGTGGAGTTTGCTAAGCAGGACAGTATTGATAAGGCGGCTATATTATTTAAGAGTCTATATGAAAAAGATCCAATGCTTGTTAGTGATCCAATGATTAGAGTATTGATTGCTAATGTAGTAGGGATAGAGCCTTATAGACCTGTTAGAATTAGAAAGGAAGCTTCTGCATCTCCCAGGTTTTGGAAACATCACAGGGTGGTTTTTCAGGAGATTAATGCAGGGAAAGGATTGATTTCATGGACAGATATTTCAGGTGATACATTAAAGCGATTATATGTTCCTGAAAGTGATGATGTTAGTGGGTGGACTCCGGTATCTGCAGGAGATTCTGGCGTTATATTTTATAAGATGAATACAAGGGATACAACAACGGATATTGTATTTATATCAGAGAATGGAACTATGCATAACATTTTAACTAAACAAAAAGGTCTTGATGACTTTGATTATTCTCCTATAACCAATCAGCTTCTTCTTAATAAATATCTTGTCTCAGAGGGAGATGAAGAAATTTATCTCTATGATTTGAAGTCAGGCAAAGAGACACGACTTACTGATAATATTTCTAATGAAACAGAGCCAGTATTCTCAAAGGACGGTAAAAAGATTGCATGTATTACAGATTCCTTACTCTTTAAAAATATTGCCACTGTGGGTAAAACAGGTAGAGAAGGGCTTAAGCTTCTCACATTTACCCCTTATAACAAATATTCTCCTATGATGGTAAATGATACACTACTTCTTTTCTCAGCTTCTACAGGTAAATTTGAAACTGATATTTTTATGCAAGATTTAAAAAGAAAAGTAGTTTACAGACTAACACAGAGACATGGTCAAAATTGGAATGCAGATATGAGTGATGATGGAGCCTGGATTGTATTTCAGTCAACAAGAGATACTACATTCGGGATATATCTAATTTCTATTTTTCAGCCGATTGGAGAAGATTCTTTGTATAAAGAGGTTAAGAAGTATCTTAAAAATAAAAAGGAGAAGCAATGAAAAAAATAGCTGCGTTAATTTTTTTAGCCGGGTTTTTTATTAAAGGTTTTGCTCTTATTAAGGTAGGTGTAATTGCCGGAACAGATATAGTATCCGTTCCAGGAAAGGATTTAGGCGCAACAGATGTTGATGGGATTCCTTTTACATCCTTTAAAAGGGATACGATACATGGTCCATTTTTAGTAGGCTTAAATGGTGAGATTGGCGTTCCCTTCCTTTTTGATATAGAATTTACAGCAGATTATGCACAAACAAGTTATATTGTTTCTTATGACGCAGTTACTACAGAGGTCCCGTTTTATAAAAGAGAAACTGATACATTACCTTTTAAAAGGGCAGGTATCTATGTTACATTAAGAAAGGATTTAATTTCCTTTCCTCCTCTTGTAAGTCTTGTTCACCTGCATTTTGGGGCAGGCGCTCAATTAGCACTTATTTCCCCTGTAGTATCTGAAAAATTTGTTTCAGACTTAATAACGAAAAAAGTGAATAATTTTGACCTTTCAACTGAGGTTCATGTGAATGCTGCTCCTGGAATTCATTTAATGTTAGGAACAAGAATCGCTCCCCCTCTACTTCCTCTGAGTTTTTCTTTAAATTATAGAGTTGCAATGTATGCTCCTCCAGTAGGAAAATATGATGAGCCAAATATTATTCCGTCTTTGTATGCTGGAATGAGTTTTGGTTTTTAATTGAAGTATGATTCTCTTTTCCAAAAAAGGGAATAGGATTAAGCTTGAAGATATTATAGATGCAGCTAAAAGGGATTTTGATGTAGTTTTTTTTGGTGAAGAACATGATCAAAGAAAAGCCCATGAATTAGAACTAAAAATTTTCAAAGGCTTGAGTGAACATAAAAAAAGGCTAATTTTATGTTTGGAAATGTTTGAACAAGACGTGCAGCCTGTGGTTGAGAACTTTCTTGAAGATAGGATTGATGAGAAAGAATTCCTTGAAAAATCCAGACCATGGAATAATTATTTTACAGATTATAAACCTTTGATTGACTATGCAAAAATGAATAGAATTCCTGTAATAGCAGCAAATATTCCACGTAGAATCGCAAATCGTGTAGCCAGGCAAGGTCCTGATATTTTAAAAGAGCTGGGTAAAGAGGATAAAGAATATATCCCTTCATCTTATGATATAAATGATAGTGCGTACAGAGAGGCATTCTACAGAGTTATGGAACACTCGGATCATCTAATGCCTGGGTTTAATAAGGAGTATTTTTTTACTGCACAGGTTTTAAAGGATGCTGCTATGGCTGAGGCAATTAATAGATATGTTGATGGGAAAAGCGTTGTTTTAATGATAAATGGCAAGTTTCATTCTGATTTTTATAGAGGTATTCCTTATCAGCTTAAAAAAATAAATAACGCGATTAAGATGCTTATTATCAGTTTTAACTCTGTTAAGATTGATAACTATATGTTATCTGGAGACTATATAATAATTGAAGAAGATTAACATTTTTAACAACGCAGGTATAAAGATTCTTTCTTTTATAATAGCTATTATTGTTTGGTTTCTTGCTGTTATGGAAGAGGATCTTCTAAAACCTCAGGTTCTTAAGATGCCTTTAAAAATAAGAGGTGTTCCAGAGGATTTTTATGTTAGTGATAAAAGTGTTGATTCTGTAAACGTTGCTATAGCAGGGAAAAAGATGGATGTTATTCTTACTCTTCTTAAGAAGAAATCTATATATGCGTGGGTTGATATTTCATCTTATGTTTACAGTGATAAAATATTGAGTATTTCACTTTCCCGAGAGAATGTTTATATTAACAACATTTTTAAAAATGTTACGGTGAAGAATATTTATCCAGGGAGCTTGAAGATTTTTGTGGGGAAATTTGTTGAGAAAGAGGTTCCAGTTTATGTACCGATTGAAGGAATACCTAAGAAGGGGTTTGCTGTATCTTATGTAAAATACCCAAGGACAGTAAAGATAAAGGCAAGCGAGAGGTATATAAAGAATATTGTACAGATATCCACAATCCCTTTGAATGTTAATGATTCTTCTCATACTTTTTCAATGAAACTTTCATACAGTATAGAAGGGAAAAGTATTATTGTATTTCCTGATAGTTTAGAAGTGAGAGTAGTAATAGAAAGTGAAACTACAGTTGTATTTAAAGCTGTTTCTATAAAGCTTGAGTACAAAGGGAAAAGGAAACTTTTATTGATAGATAATAAAGCTGATGTTATTGTATCTGGTCCTAAATCTGCTATGGTAAGGATAAAAAAGGATGAGATAGAAGGTTTTTTGCGAATTACTCCTGATACATCTGGTTTATACACTGTCCCTGCAATTTTTAAATTAAAACCTCCCTTAAAGTTTATATCTTCAAAGCCAGAACTCTTTAGAATAAAGGTAGATTGAAAGTACTGGGTATAGAGACATCCTGTGATGAAACTGGGGTTGGTGTTGTAGAAGACGGAAAGATTTTATTTAATCTTGTAAGGACCCATGCAGTTCATAGAGATTTTGGTGGTGTTGTTCCAGAACTTGCAGCCAGAGCGCATACTACTTTACTCCCAGAACTTTTTAAAAAAATAGATAGAAAAGTTTTAGACAATATAGATTTGATAGGAGTTACTGCTGGCCCTGGTCTTATGGGGGCTTTGATTTCAGGAATATCTTTTGCATATGGTTTGTCTTTTGTACTGAATAGGCCTGTTCTTGGTATTCATCATATAGAAGGTCATATTCATAGTGTTGAGAATACTAATTTTCCCTTCCTTTATCTTGTAGTTTCTGGTGGGCATACAGAGCTTATTTTAGCTTATGAACCGTTTAGATATAAAATTATTGGACGCACTGTTGATGATGCTTGCGGAGAAGCTATAGACAAGGTTGCAAGATTGTTAAATCTTACTTATCCAGGCGGTAGGCCTTTAGAGAATCTGGCAAAACACTCTAAACAACCAGTATTCTTTAAAGAACCTGATCCTGGTGGGTTAAATTTTAGTTTTTCTGGTATAAAAACAGGGGTTAAAAATTTTTTGAAAAAAAATCCTGATATACCTTATGCAGACATTGCAATGGGTTTTCAAAAAGCCGTATTTGGTTCACTTTTGAGCAAAACAAAAAAGGCTATTGGTATTTACAATCCTTCAGGTATAGCAATAGTAGGAGGTGTTTCTGCGAATAACTATTTAAGAGAGCTCTTTTTGAAGAATTTTTCTTTGCCTGTGTTGTTCCCATCTCCCTCGCTTTCTCAGGATAATGGAGCTATGATACCAAAAGCCGCATATTTACTTTATAAAAGATTTAA
>JALVRC010000118.1:0-21023 GCA_027025255.1 Caldifarciminota bacterium | reverse complement strand
CAATCCTTTTCCAAGAAAGGATATTGATATTTATAACAGAAGCTATTTCATAAAATAATATAGATTTTTTTTCCTTGACATTGTTTATAAAAGATATAAAATTTGTTATGATTAAAAATAGAGTATCTCTTATTTTTGACGAGCATCATGAAGGGTTAAGAACGGAAAAAGAGTACGATTATGGAAGCTTTATACCTCAGGAATATCTAAGAGCTACTCCTCTTGATTTACCTATGGTAAGTGAAGGTGAAGTGGCAAGGCATTTTGTAAATATTTCTATAAAAAACCATCATGTAGACAAAGGATTCTATCCTTTAGGCTCATGTACAATGAAGTATAACCCAAAACTTAATGAGAGTGTTGCTTACTTTAGCGGATTTAAGGATGTTCACCCCCTTCAGCCTGTAGAAACTGTTCAAGGTACATTGGGTTTGATGTTTGAGTTAGGTGAAAGCCTTAAAGAACTTACTGGGATGGATGCTGTTAGTCTTCAGCCAGCAGCAGGTGCGCACGGTGAATTGACTGCCATGATCATGATTAGAAAGTTTTTTGATAGGAAGGGAGAAAAAGATAGAAAGATTATACTGATACCTGATTCAGCACATGGGACAAATCCGGCAAGTGTGACGTTAGCGGGTTTTAAGGCAGTTACTATCCCTTCTTTAAAGAACGGAGAGATTGATATAGAACATTTAAAGAAGGTTTTATCCCCTGATGTTGCTGGACTTATGGTAACAAATCCTAATACTCTGGGTATTTTTGAAAGCGAGATTATGAGAATAAATGAGCTTGTTCATAGAGCTGGTGGGCTTGTATATATGGATGGTGCGAATATGAATGCGTTGCTTGGTATTGTAAAGCCAGGAGATTTAGGATTTGATATAATGCATTTAAATCTTCATAAAACATTTTCCACACCTCATGGAGGAGGAGGGCCAGGTTCAGGACCAGTTCTTTGTAAAAACAATTTAAAGGATTTTTTGCCTGTTCCTATCATTACTAAACAGCAAGATGGTTCTTATTCTTTGAATTTTGATGCTAAAGAGACAATAGGTAAAATGCTTTCTTTTTATGGGAATTTTCTTGTAATGGTCAGAGCGTATGCCTATATTTTACGTCTTGGGATAAAAGGATTGAAAAGAGTAAGTAGGGGAGCTATAATTAGTGCTAATTATTTAAAAACTAAGATTTCAAAGTTTTTACGTATACCTTTTAGTGGTTTGTGTATGCACGAATTTGTCGCAAGCGGCAAAGAGTTGAAAAAAGAGTATGGAGTAAGGACACTTGACATTGCTAAAAGGCTTTTAGATTATGGATTTCATGCCCCAACGATTTATTTCCCTTTAATTGTTAGTGAAGCTTTTATGGTAGAGCCTACAGAAACAGAGTCATTAAATACACTTAATAGATTTATTGAGACTCTTAAAACTATTATAGAAGAGGCTAAAACAGATCCGGATAAAATTAAAGAATCTCCATTCAATACGCCTATAAGACGATTGGATGAGGTGATGGCAGTAAAATTGTTAGATGTTAGAAGCTGATTTAACTTTGAGCGAGAGAGAAGAAATAGCTTTAAAAATAGCAAGAAGAATACATAAATTTAAACTTGAGACTATAGCAATTGTGTTTTTTGAGTCAGTAAAACCATTAAGTTTTATTGGTAGTCAAATTATGTATTTTATCAATCCTCTTGCAGGATTATTTGTAGATATTGATCAGTATGAACGATTATCTGCTTTTTTTGAAGATAAATCAAATATTGAAATTTTATTAAGGAAAATTGAAGATTATGCAAATAAAAAGGGAGAAGTAAATGAGCAAAGCCAGGAAAAATGATTATGATAACTTAAAAAGGGTGATTGCAACTGATTGTGGGAGTACAACTACAAAGGCTATTCTTATAGAAAAGAAAAAAGACGGATATCGTCTTGTAGCCAGAGGAGAAGCTCCTACTACAGTTGAAGCCCCGTTTGAAGATGTTACAAGAGGTGTTTTGAATGCAATAAGAGAGGTTGAAGAATTAACAGGTATAGAGATCCTGGATGGTGAAAATATCATAACTGATTACAGTGAGAAAAGAGGCGTGGATATTTATGTTTCAACTTCAAGTGCTGGAGGAGGACTTCAAATGATGGTAGCTGGTGTGGTTCTTACTATGACAGGAGAAAGTGCTCAAAGAGCCGCTCTCGGCGCTGGCGCAATTGTAATGGATATAATTGCTTCTAATGATGGAAGAATGCCTCATGAAAAAATAGAACGTATAAGGACTTTAAGACCAGATATGATTCTTTTGTCAGGCGGTATTGACGGAGGTACAATTTCTCATGTAGCTGAGCTTGCAGAACTTATAAAAGCAGCTGACCCAAAACCCCGTTTTGGTTCTGGCTACAGTTTACCCGTTATTTATGCTGGTAATAAAGATGCGAGAGAAGTGGTTTTAAAAACCTTAGAAGAGAATACTGATCTTGTTGTGGTTGAGAATATAAGACCTACGCTTGAGCGGGAGAATCTTGGACCTGCGAGACATAAGATACACGAACTCTTTATGGAGCATGTAATGGCTCACGCTCCAGGTTATAAGAAGCTTATGTCATGGACCGGAGTTCCAATTATGCCTACTCCTGGAGCTGTTGGAATGCTTATTGAAAATATTGGGAAAGAGGAGAAAATTGATGTTCTTGGGGTTGATATTGGTGGAGCCACAACGGATGTTTTTAGTGTTTTTGAAGGTGTATTTAATAGAACTGTCAGCGCAAATCTTGGGATGTCGTACAGTATTTCAAATGTTTTAGTTGAAGCTGGTATTGAGAATATTATGAGATGGCTCCCCTTTGAGATAGACAAAGGGATTATTAAAAATCGTATCAGGAATAAAATGATTAGACCAACTACAATACCTGCTACTTTAGAAGATTTAAAATTAGAACAGGCTGTTGCAAGAGAGGCATTAAGACTTGCTTTCGTACAGCATAAAGATATGGCTGTTGGGCTTAAAGGAACTCAGGTAAAGAGAACCATTGCGGATGCTTTTTCTCAGGTTTCAGGGAGTGAAAGCCTTGTTAATATGATGTCTCTTTCTATGATAGTTGGGTCTGGAGGTATTCTATCACATGCGCCGAGAAGGCAACAAACAGCTTTGATGATGCTTGATGCATTTCAGCCTGAAGGTTTTACTGAGTTAGCTGTTGATAGTATCTTTATGATGCCTCATCTTGGAGTACTTTCAACTGTTAATAATAAAGCGGCAAGAGAAGTTTTTGATAAGGATTGTCTTATAAGAATTGGTATGAGTATTGCTCCTAAAGGTAGTGCAAAACCTGGTGCAAAAGTGGCACGATACAGCATTAAAAAAGATAACGGAGAAATAATTGAAGATAGTATTTTGTTCGGAGAACTCAGGGTCTATCATTTGAAGTTGAATGAGAGTGCTGAGGTGACAATTTATCCTGAAAAGGGTTTTGATGTTGGTGCAGGGAAAGGAAAAGAGGTACATAAAAAGGTGCATGGCGGTACTGTAGGTATTATAATAGACGGAAGAGGTAGGCCATTGCAGCTTGCAGAAAATGATAAAGAAAGAAGGGAACAGTTGAATAGCTGGTTTACTGCTATGGATATTTATCCCAGAATTAATTAAAAGGAGGAATGATGTTTTTACTTAATTTTGTTTTTTTAACATTGAATCTTCAGTGGGGGAATGTTGATATTGATAACTTTTATACTTTTGAGAAAGAGTATAAAGATGACTATTATATAGTAGAGTTTAACAGGCATGTATGTAGTAAGGATATTTCAATATTGGAAAAAAACGGTATTAAAGTTTATTCTTACGTACCTGAAGATGCTTTCCTGGTGAAAGCAGATAAAAAGAAACTATCAACGCTTAATTTAAAATATATACCTTACTATTATATGTTTAGAATTTCTCCTGATTCTTATTTTTCCCGGGGGAAATATTTAATAAAGATTTTTGACAAAGATGTCAGTAGTAAAGCACTTCAAGATATAGAGAATGCTGGTATAACAATAATTGATTATTCTGAAAGAGAATGGATAAAGGGAAAATGGAATATTTTTGTTCTTGTAGAGGGCATTTCTGATATAGAAGAAATTGCGAAAATTTCAGGGATAGAATGGATAGAGTCTTATATGGAACCTGAATTTTTTAATGATAGAGCTCAATGGGTATCTCAGACAGGTGTTGTTAATAGCAGAAGAGTTTGGGATGAAGGAATTACCGGTGAAGGGATAATCGTTTCTACTGCTGACTCAGGTATATATACTGATCATGATATGTTTAGGGATCCTGATGTTACTATTACGACATGGGGTGATTATCCAGACCACAGAAAGGTTATTGCATACAAGAAAGGTGATTCCAGAGCTGCTTTCGGAGATAACGGAGGTGCAGGATATCACGGAACTCATACAGCTGGAACTATTTGTGGCAATGATGCTTATGTTGGTGGTGATGCTCCTTATGATGGAATGGCAAAGGATGCCAAGATGTTTTTTGTAGATATAGGTGCGAGTGGAAGAGGTGTAGTTGTCCCTGCTGATTTAAATGATCTGTATGATGTTGCATATCAGGGGAACTCAGCAGGTAAGCCTGTTGTGATGTCTCATTCATGGGGAAGAAAGGATGGAGCATATAGTTCTATGTCTTTGCAAACTGATCAATTTACCTATGCTCATCCGGACATGACAATTTTCTATGCAGCGGGTAATAGTGATCCTCAGGTTGGATCTCCAGGAACAGCTAAAAACGTGGTGACTGTTGGAGCCACCTTAAATGGTAATCAAGCAAATACAATGGCTGGATTCTCTGATCCGGGTCCTACTGATGATGGAAGAGTTAAGCCAACTGTTGCGACCCCAGGTGTTGTAACTTCATCTGTTCCCAGTGGCTATACAGAATATCCTGGGACAAGTATGGCTACTCCGGGAGCAGCTGGTTCAGGTGCATTAATTTATCAGTATTTTAAAGAAGGATTTTATCCTAACGGGGCTAAGGCTTTAACGTCTGTTAAAGAGGAGATTTTGCCTTCTGCTGCGTTAATTAAGGCAATGCTCGTTAACAGTGCGAGTAAACTACCTTCATACGATATTCCTTCATCCAAAGCTGGATGGGGTAGATTAACACTTGATAGTGTACTCTATTTTGTGGGTGATAAGAGGGGTCTCTATGTTGAGGATAAGAATAATGATGAAGGTGTTAATACCTCTGACACTGTAGAGTATACAGTTAAGGTTAAGAGTGATTCAGTAGGGTTACGGGCAACTCTTGCATGGATTGATTATCCACCAGCTTTAACATCAGGTAAGAATATTGTAAATGATCTTGATTTAATTGCTGTATCTCCTTCCGGAAAAACATATCTGGGGAATAATCTAAATCACAGTGAATCTGGTGAAGGTGGCAGTCCTGATAATACAAATGTTGTTGAACATATAAGGATTGAGAAGCCAGAAGCAGGAGATTGGAAATTCAGGATAATTGGAAGTAATGTTCCGTATGGTCCACAGGGGTATGCACTTGTAGTCACTGCACATATGTACTATGAATATGGTTATGCAATGCTTAATGGCTATTGGATAGATGATAGCACAGACGGTAATGGTGATGGTAAACTTGATGCTAATGAGACCTTTAATTTATATTTTTCAGTCCTTGATACCTCCAGCATAACCGCATACGGTGTTAAAGGTTGGGTGGAAATTAAAACCAGCAAATTAACACTCATTGGAGATTCATCTGTTTATTTTGGCAATATATTGCCAGGAGAAGAAGGTAGAGATTTTGTTAAGATTAAAAGTGGTGATTTAGGAGATGATGAGGCAGTAAGTGTATATCTTCATCTTATTAATGTTGATAATGAAACCAAGTACACAATACCTCTAAGAGAGGGACATGCAGGTGTAATAGAAGTAGGAGCATTTACCTATACGTTTGACATGAGAATTTTTAGCCTCAATTATACTTTTGATACTGGTGAGCTTAAAGTTGTGGATCTAAACGGAAGGATTTACAAAAATGTCTTTTTAAAAGAGGGTCTTATAAATGTTAATTTTAATGATATGCCAGCGGGCATATATTTTGTTAAGATAAAGGACGCTAAAGGGAGGTGGTACCGAATAAAAATATTAAACATAAAATAACAAGGAGTTAAAATGAAAAAGATTGTAGTTTTTACATTATTATTAATAACCGGGGTTTTTGCTCTGTATAACCCCTATTTCTTGAAGGGTGAGAGGAAGAATTTCACCCCACATGTATATAAAAATCCGGATGTTATTGGATTTACTAATGGTTTAACTATTAATTCCAAAGCTGAACCAGCTATTCCTGAGGATTTGAGAAAGGATGATTCATATCTTAAGATTGTTCACTTTTCAGGTCCGATATATGAATATCAGAGAATAGCTGTTGAAGAATCAGGTGGACATATTATTGCATATCTTCCGAATTATGCTTATTTAGTGGAATTTAAAGATGTTCCAACAACGCTTAAAAATCTTCCTGGAGTTGATAAAGTTTTACCATTTCAGCCTGCTTATAAGATTAAAGGTGAACTTCTTAAGAGTGTTGAGAATGGGTTTAATGGATTTATAGAAGTTTCAGTTGAGTTTACAGAACCTATGTATGTTTCAGAGATAGAAGATCTTTTTAAGTTTGCGGAGAATGTATTATATTTCCCTTATAAGAATGGAAAGGTCTGGATTGTCAGAATGAGCGTGAATGTTGACGATGTTAAGGCTCTTGCAAACGATGATAGGGTTGTTTTAATTGAAAAATGGTATCCACGATACCTTATGAATGAAAAGGCTCAATGGGTTATGCAGACATGGGAAAATGGTAATAGAGCTTTATGGGATAAGGGTCTGGATGGTACAGGTCAGATCATTGCACACCTTGATTCAGGTATAAACACAAATCACAAGGCTTTTGATGACCCGGATGTTTCCATATCCGATTTCGGTGTGTACCCAACACATAGAAAGATTGTAGCATACAGAATAGTAAGAGCCAATGACGGTAGTGGGAATATAATTGAGTCTCATTTTGGTGATGAGCCGCAGTTTGGTTATCATGGTTCTCATACTGGTGGAACTTTAGCAGGGGACGATTCATACAATAGCGGAACAAATCCAAATGATGGTATTGCTATAAATGCAAAGATTGATTTCCAGGATTTAAGTGCACAGTATAACGGGAATTGGATTCTGCTTTTAGGTAGTGATTTAGGCTGGCATTTTAACTGGGGTTATAGTAATGGAGCAAGGATATGTTCAAATTCATGGGGTTCTCAGAGTGCTTCTGGCCCAATGGATTATGATGCGCAGTGTCAGTCAATGGACCAGTTTATATGGGATCATCCTGACTATCTTCCATTCTTTGCCGCAGGTAATACCGACAGAGGTATATACATGGGTTCTCCAGCTGTTGCCAAGAACTGTGTATCAGTAGGTGGTACAAAGGATGGTACAGCTGCATATCTTTATAATTCTGTTGCAGTACACAGTTATACAAAGGATGGAAGAATTGCTCCGACAGTTGTTGCCCCAGCTACCCTGACATCAGTATATGGTCAGAATAACTCAGGCTATATTCAGTATTCAGGAACAAGTATGGCAACTCCAGCTGCCGCTGCCACAGCGACAATTATACGTCAATACTATGTTGAAGGGTGGTATGGTACAGGAAAGAAGGGGAATTATCCTTTCAATCCTTCTGCTGCTCTTATAAAGGCAACACTTATTGGGTCTACTGAAATGGATATTGAGAATCATCCTTCTCCAGATCCATATTCAGGATGGGGTAGGCCAAACCTTGATAACGGGTTATATGTTGATGGAGATAGCAGAGGTCTTCGGGTTGTTGATGAGCAAGCTGGTCTTAAGACCTCAGAAGAGTTGGACTATACTGTGAATGTTCCTGCTTCAATTGCCTCAGAGCACACAGATGATATTAAGATTGTTCTTGTATGGAGTGATAAACCATCATTCCCTAATTCTTCCAAAAATCTTATTAATGATCTTGATCTTGAGGTGGAAGCTCCTGACGGTACTAAGTACGGAGCAAATGACTTTGAGGATAACTTTTCCAAACCAAACCCTGCAGGTACTGATGAGTTAAATAATGTAGAAGTAGTAAGGGTTGAGAATCCTCAAGCCGGTAAATGGATAGTAAGAGTAAAAGGCACACACGTACCTCTTGGGCCACAGCCATTTGCACTTGTTATTGTGGGTAAGATTGATATGGGTGATATTGTATATAAAGAACACTCTGTTTCCGGGGGTAACAACAATGGCCTTCTTGATCCAGGAGAGACTGCTGATTTGAATATAGTTTTAAAGAATGTTGGAGCGGAGAATATGACTGGTATAAAGGCAACTGTTAGTTCCTCAAATGATAAAATTACATTTGGTAATGGAGGCGAGATAGATTTTGGAGATATAGAGGCTGGCAAAGAGGTAACAAAATCTATCAGTGTAACTGCTGACGGGAGTGTTAACGATGGAACCGAGGCACCAATGATTATTCATATCGAAGATGGTTCAGGTAACTATTCAAAAGAGGTAAAGGATTTTCTAATTGTTGGTATAAAGAAATATGACTATGTTGATCTTGATGAAGGAGATGTCCTTTTGACAGTTACAAAACAGGGCGGAATTGGATTTATGGCTGAAGGAAAAACTGGAAACGGATTTCAGTATCCTAAAGGGTCTCAGACGCTTTATCATGCAAGTTTGATGGTTGGTTATGACGCAGATCATGTTTACGATAGGATGTATCCGGATGCAACGACTGAGACAGGTAATGCTGATTGGGAGGCAACCACAGATCCTGATGGTAGAGTTACTGTGAAACCTGGTATATCTGATATGGATGCAAAAAGCATTTATGAAGACAGTGGACATCCAGAACCAGCAGGGCTTACAGTTACTCAGTTAGCCTATTCATGGAAAGACGAAAAGTTTATTATAATGAGATTTTTAGTTAAGAATAATGGAGAGAGTGATCTTAGCAACGTGTATGCGGGAATTATGGCTGATTTTGATATAGGAGATGCACAGATTAATGTAGGCGGTAAAGATGCCTCGAGAAACCTTGAATGGATGGCTGTTGAGGGAGCAGATCTTCCTCATGTTGGAATTTCTATTCTCCAACCTACAGATAAAATAGCAAATCTTGCCCTTTTGAAGAATAATGGATATGTATACAATCAGCAGGGCAGCGTATGGCATGATGAGACAGCATGGAAATTCCTTAATGGTGAATTAGGAGTGGATAACAGTACTGAAGCAACAGACTGGTCTATATTTATTTCAGCCGGGCCATACAGCATAGCACAGGGTTCCACAGAGACTCTTTCTGTGGCAATTGCTGGTGGTGATAACCTTGATGATTTAAAAGAGGCTATAGATGCAGCCAAGAATAAATTTGATCATACTGATTTTGGTATTGAGGAAACTTCTTTCTCAGGCCTTACGTTTGAACTTGACAAGGTTATTGGCAAAAAGGCAATTATTAAGTACGCATTAGATAATAGAATGGTAGAGATTAATGTATACAATATTGTTGGTGAAAAGGTAAAAACATTGTATTCAGGGATTGCAAAGGGCGTGAACACAGTAAAATGGTCAGGATTGGATGAAAAAGGTAAAGGCGTTGGTAATGGGGTTTACTTTATAAGGCTTAAGAGCGATAATTTAACCATTAGCAAGAAGTTTGTTCTTGTTAAATAATATAAAATACAAGGTGCAGGGCGTAGCCCTGCACCTTGCTTTAAAGGCATGAAAATAAAGAAAAAATATCTACTTTCATTTTTTTTGACACCAATTTTTGCAGGTGCTTTTTTTATTGGCATTTTATGGGCTGTTATAGCTTCTCTGTCTTCTGATTTGCCTTCTCCTGAATCTTTGCAGACGTATAAGCCTCCTTTGACAACAAAAATATTTGATCGTAATGATAGTTTAATATACGAATTCTTTATAGAAAGAAGAGAACCTGTTTTACTTGATAGTATACCTGATTTTCTCGTGAATTCATTGATATATGTTGAGGATGAAAGATTTTATTCTCATTGGGGAATAAGTATAGTTGATATTCTAAGGGCTATGCTTGTTAATCTTTTTTCGGGAAGGGTTGTTCAAGGGGCAAGCACTATTACGCAACAGCTTGCAAGAAATATGTTTTTAACCCAGAAGAGGGTTTTGATTAGAAAACTTAAAGAGGCTATACTATCTGTTCAACTTGAGATGATGTATTCAAAAGAAGAGATACTTACTATGTATTTAAATCAGGTTTACTTTGGTCATGGTACGTATGGGATTGAAGCAGCTTCACAGTATTATTTTGATAAACATGTATGGGAATTAACTCCTCAGGAAGGGTGTCTTTTAGCAGGCATACCACGTTCCCCAGGGTTATATTCACCAATTGATAATCCAAAGACTGCCAAAAAAAGAAGAGATTTATTTTTAAAAAAACTATATGAACATAAGAAAATAAGTAAAGAACAATATGAGAGCTATATAAATTCTTCCCTTTCTCTTAAAGTCAAAAAGGTTAAACCAAACCAGGCTGCATATTTTATTGAGGAGGTCAGAAGATATCTTGAAACAAAGTATGGTAGTGATTTTATATATAAGAAGGGTGTTTATGTATATACAACCATTGATATGAAAATGCAGAGAATTGCGGATATAGCTGTTAAACAACATCTTAATTATATTGAGGAGAAGCATAAATTATCTCCCAGTTATAAGGAATTAAAGGATGTGGACTATGCTGATTCTACTTCACCTCCTCCGTATTTACAGGCAGCTTTAGTGGCAGTAGACGTTAATACAGGAGGCGTATTAGCTCTTGTCGGTGGACGGGATTTTAAACAGAGTTCATTTGATAGAGCTGTTCAGGCTAAAAGACAGCCTGGCTCTGCATTTAAGATCTTTGTTTATACCGCAGCATTGGATAATGGATTTACACCAGGAGATCCCTTGCCAGATTTACCCATTGTTATAAGGACAGGTGGATACAGGTATGCTCCAAACAACTGGGATTTTAAATTTATGGGGATGTTGACACTCAGGGATGCTGTTGCATATTCAAGGAACTGTTCTGCTATAAGGATGGTGAGATACCTTGGCCCAGAGCTTGTAATAGAATATGCAAGAAAGATGGGGATAAAGTCGCCTTTAAAGCCAATTTATTCAATTGGTCTTGGAGCATGTGAAGTTAGTCCTATAGAAATGGCAGGTGCGGTATCTACACTTGCTACTGAAGGAGATAAGGTAAAGCCCTATTTTGTAAGAAAGATTATTGATAGAGAGGGCAATCTAATTGAAGAGAATCATCCTGAAATAGAAAATGGGGTGATTCCTCCACAAACAGCATGGCTTATGACAAATATCTTGCAAGATGTGGTTAATAAAGGAACTGCAACAGTAATAAGAAGAAGAGGGTTTAAAGGTCCTGCAGCGGGTAAAACCGGAACAACAGATAAGTCTACTGATGGATGGTTTGTAGGTTTTACACCGAGAATTGCATGCGCAGTTTGGGTTGGATATGATAAGAAAAAGCAGGTTTATAGAGGAGCAAGTGGAGGTGCGTTAGCCGCTCCTATCTGGGCAGAATTTATGAAGGGCGTTTATGCAGCTGATTCTTTAAGTTTTCTAAGATTTGTTATGCCTGAAGGTATTATTTCAAGACGCATTTGTGATGTTACAGGTCAGCTTGCTACACCTTATTGCCCTCATACAAGGGTTGAGTACTTCAAAGAAGGTACTGAACCTTATGAACCCTGTAATTTTCATATTTATATGCATATGGAAAGAGAGGATACATTAAGAAAAAAGTTTGAGAGAGAAGAGGAGTTTTAATTTTTAGAAGTATATACAGAAAGCTTTTAAAAACTTACGGACCGCAGGGGTGGTGGCCTGGAAAAACAGATGAAGAAAAAATTATTGGAGCAATATTAACTCAAAATACTTCGTGGAAAAATGTAGAAAAGGCAGTAGAAAATTTAAAAGAATCTGGCATTATTTCTTTTTCAAAGATTATAAAGACAAAGAGAGAATGTCTAACGGAGTTAATTAAACCTTCAGGTTTTTTTAAACAGAAGTCAGAAAGACTTATTGCTGTTGCTAAAAGAATTCTTCAATACGGGATAACAGAACTTAAAAAAATGGAAGATAAACCCCTCAGGGATTTTTTTCTTTCTATTAAAGGGATAGGTGAAGAAACTGCTGATTCTATAATGCTTTATGTATTTAAAAGGCCATTTTTTGTAGTTGATACATACACTAAAAGATTTCTTTTGCGTCATGGAGTTATAGATTTTTCCTATAAGTATGAAGATATTCAAATGCTATTTCATAAAAAAGTTGAAAAAAACACGGAGGTTTATAATGAATTTCATGCGCTTTTTGTCAGGCTTGGGAAAGAACATTGCAGGTCCTATCCTGTTTGTTTTAATTGCCCTCTGTCCTGTTTTTTCTAAGGCTTCATATTTTTATACAGGTGTTTATTTAAATCCTTTTGTAGCTTCTAAATCCTACAAAGTGAACGAAATATTAAATGCTGCAAAGAAAGGACTCATAAATACAGTTATTATTGATATGAAAGATGATTTTGGTAATCTTCGATTCAATAGTAAAAATCCCATAGCCCAAAAAGTTAATGCTGTCAAGCCTCTGTTTAATGTGAGAGAAATGCTGGATAGTTTGCATGCCTATAATATAAGAGTGGTTGCAAGACTTGTATGTTTCAAGGATGGTAAAGCTGCCCATTATAGTAATTATGGTATTACTGATAAGAAAGGTGGTTTATGGTATGATTATGGTAAGATGGCATGGATGGACCCATACAATAAAAAGGTCTGGGATTATTTGTATAGTATTATGAATGAGCTTTATGAGATTGGTTTTGATGAGATTCAACTGGATTATGTAAGATTCCCTACAGATGGTGCATTATCAAGATGTAGATATCCTTCGTGGAATGGAAAGAAAGAGGAAGCCATAGCTGGTTTTTTAAAATACATAAACACTAAAAGAGAATTTCCTATCCAGATTGATGTATTCGGGTATGCTTGCTGGTATGTTTTAAAAAGAGAGGGACAGGATATTTCAAAGATGACACCCTATGTAGATATTGTATCTCCTATGCTTTATCCTTCACACTTTGCTCCACAATTTCAGAAGTATGTTGACGATAACTATAGATCTTATTACATATACTTTTTAAGCATAAAGCATGGCATGAGTATGGCATCAAAATCAGTGAAATTTATACCTTATATACAGGCATTTGGATGGAAGGCACCTCTTTTTGGGGAGGACTACATTATTCTTCAGATGATGGGGGCTCTTGAAGCCGGAGCCGAAGGATTTTTTTTCTGGAATGCAGGTGGAAATTACACTGTTTTATTTAATGCACTTTCTTCTTTTTCAATGGGCTCAAAGGATAGTATCGGAGTGAGACGGAAATCCTTTCTTCGGTCCCAAATGGACCATACGGAATACTTAGAACGTCAAAGCTTATATAAAAGTTTTCCGCATAACGGTATTCATACGATGCTCCGAAAGATAGTCCATTCCATTCTACAAATGAAAGATTAGATCTATATCCTGCATATAATTTTATAACAGCCCAGTCAGTATTAAGTTTTTCCACTGCTTCTTGAGGCAGATTAAGCTGTATTTCTCCACCAATGCCCATATATGGTATACCGTTTCTTGGCAGGATGAAGTCCATATCAAATAGTGCATGGTTATCATAAAAAGGTATGTTTACAGAAAAACCGTTTCTTATAAGTAAAGGGGGGTCTTCCCAAAGTCTTCTGTAAATAATGGGTGAACCAATAAATTGAATTGTTGAAGCTAAATAAATATATTTTTTTACTTTGAGCATATATCCAACATCTATTGTAAATGAATTTTCTCTATATATATAGAATTTTGTTGCAGTGTACCTGATATTTGTCCCCAGAGAGAGATTTTTGGTGAAGTCTTGTGATATGCTTACCATTGGAAGGGCTATGTAATTGCTAAATTTACCTCCCTCCTCTCCTTTTTCATCCCTTACCTTATCTTCAATATCAATATATGAAAAGGATAGTCCAAGCCCGGTTTTTTTACTTATAGGAAAGACCGTTGTTATTACGTTATAAGAACCAAACCAGTAAAGATTCATAGTCATAGCGCTTATATGAAAGAATTTGATCTTACTTATACCAGCCGGGTTGTAAAAAGGAGCATAAGCATCATCAGCAATAGCAGTAAAAGCTTCTCCCAGCGCAACAGGTCTTACTCCAGCTCCTATTTTAAGATATTCTGCTCCTGTAGCGTCAGCTGAATATTGTGAAAAAACAAAGATAAATATCATCTGTATCTATAAGAAATTGAACTTGCTATGAAAGGATATATGAAAGGGTTAAAAGAAAGGGAAAAGGCAAATCTTTTGATATTAAAGATAGTTTTTGTATTAAATACAGGACTTATAAGAAAGTTTATATTCTTTTTATTTTCTACAGCGCTATACTCTCTATATATTCCGGATACAGCTCCAATCTTTATATAGATATCTATTGATTTTAAGGGAGTAAACATTATAAACATTCCTGTATTTAGTGCAGAATAGTTAAAATATGACGTGTTAAAATCAAATCCATATATGTAGGCTGGAGAGATATAACCTAAGGATATATACAATGGGAAGTGGTTTTTTAATACAGGGCTCTCAAATGAAATATTTATCAGACCTGGAGAAATAGATGAAGAAAACATTGAAAGTTTAATCGCAAATGTATAGTTGTTGTATTTGTAAGATACACCTGCAGTTATAGGAAAGTATACCTCTTCCCAATAGGTATGTTTATAAGGGTATAGAGAAATTTCAAATTTAGAGCCGATTGTCTCTATTTCACTAATCCTTATAAGAGGATTTGCAATAGAAAAAACTATAATAATCATCATGTAATTATATGTTTTTTTTCAGGTAAGTCAACAATAAAATATGTAATTACATTTTATTAAACATTAACTGCTTAAAATAGCTCTTTTTTGTGTTATATAGATATAACTTGAAGGCTTGACATGACAGAATAAAAATGTATAATTTAGTATGATAATATTCATAATTGTGGGATTGCCATTTAACAATGGTGAAAAGCTAATTTATGATGTTTCCTATGGACCTTTATATGCTGGGCTTATGGAAATGAGTGTAAAAGATACTGTTTATAATGGTATAGACTGTTTTAAATTTTCTTCAGTTTTATCTTCTAACAAGGATTTATCCTGGTTATTTAAGGTACATGACACAATTTTTTCAATCGTTGGTAAAAAGAGTTTTAAACCTTATAAAGTGGAAAAGCATATTCATGAAACAAACTATAGACAGATTTCATCGTATTTTTTTGATTATAAAAATGAGCTAATTGTTTATAGTGACACCGTTAGGTATCCTTTACCAGATAATGTACATGACATTGTTTCAATTAATTACTATTTTAGAACAGTGAAACTTAAGGATTCGTTTAATATTACTGTACATGCCGATGAAGAGACTGAATTCTTAAGAGTATTAACCAGGAAGAATGTAAAGATAAAGGTAGGGAAAAAGACATATAAGACAGTTGAATTTAAACCAAATGTAAAAGGTAAAGGGAAATTCGGTAAGGCCGGGTCATTAATTGTATATTTAACGCAGGATAGTTTAAGGATTCCTGTGCTTATAAAAACAAGGATGTTTATAGGTTTTTTAGAAGCGAGGTTAAAGTTTATTAAGCATGAATAGTGTGGTTTTGTTTATTGCAGGAGGAAGTGGCACAAGATTCTGGCCTGTTAGTAAAAGAAACTTTCCAAAACAGTATATTAAACTGTTTTTTGATAAGAGTTTTATTGAAATGTCGTATGAACGTGTAATTGAGTTTGTTGGGAAGGATAATATCTTTTTTATTTTACCTGAATCTCAGAAAGGGATTTTCTTTAGACATATGCCATATATAAAGAAAGATAATGTTATAATTGAACCATTTGGTAATGATACTGCAACAGCCGTGGCGTATGCTATACTAAGAATAAAACAGAATTTTAACAATACAATTGTTTATGTTATGCCTTCAGATCATGTTATAAAAGATAAAGAAAGTTTTTATACTGATCTTAAACTTGCCAAAAAATATGCAGAAAAGAATCTTCTTGTAACATTTGGTATAAATCCTTCTTTTGCTTCTACTGAATATGGTTATATTGAAGTAAACAAAGAGATAGAGAGAAACAGGGTTTTTAAGGTTACATCTTTTAGAGAAAAACCTCGTAAATCTTTGGCAGAAGAATTTTTGAAAAAGGGTAATTTTTTCTGGAATAGTGGTATTTTTGTGTGGACTACTGAAACAATACTTGAGGCTTTTTCCATGTATGCTACGGAAATAATTGAGAGTTTGAATAAATATGAGCCCCGTGTAGCTTATTCAAGGATAAAACCTATAAGTATTGATTATGCTATATTAGAGAAAGCCCAAAATATTGTCCTTTTAAAGGCTTCTTTTGATTGGGATGATGTTGGGCAATGGGAGAGTGTTGGAAAGTATCTTAAAAAGGATGAATATAGCAATGCTGTTTTAGGGAATTTTTATTCCGAAGGAACAGAGAATATTATTTCTATTAACAGAAAAGGGAGGAATATTGTAATTGGCTTGAAGGATGTGGTTGTTGTAAAGGAGGGAGATGATGTTCTTGTTATGCAAAAAGGTAGAAGTAAGAGCTTAAAAAATATAGTAAAAAACATAAATAAGGAGGATGAAGTATGAAAAAAATTTTTATAGGTGTAATATTAGCACTTATTATAGGTTGTGCTCCAAGAAAGACAGCTAAAGTAGTTACTCCTAAAAATGAGTACGATATTTATGAAAACGATAATAACAAAAAATCCAATAACTCAGGTACGAGTGTACATATTGTAGTAGAGCCTAATGAAGTAGATACTAATAGTACAACTCCTACAACATCAGAAGTTGTTGCAAATAGAGCAGGCTATAGGGTTCAGGTATATGCTTTTTCTTCTCAGGAGAGTGCTGAAAATGCAGCAGCGCAGGTTAGAATTCAGGTTTCAGAGCCTGTTTATGTTGAATTTGTGGATGGTTTATATAAGGTAAGAGTGGGAGATTTTACTTCTCGTATTCAGGCTGAGACTGTAAGAGATAGATTAAGGTCAATGGGATATCCTGATGCGTTCCTGGTAGAAACAAGTATCAGATAGTTGGAATTATTAGTTGCTACTACAAATTTACATAAGCTTGAAGAAATAAAAAACATAGCTTTAAAGTGGTGTAAAAAAGATATTGTTATAAAGGGTATTTCTGATGGTGTAGATATTGAGGAGGGGCTGGATTATAAAGAGAATGCAATAAAGAAGGCCAGTTATTATAAGAAAAGGGCGGCTTTCGTGTGTGCAGAAGATTCAGGTATAGAATTGTTTTCTTTAGGTGGTGCTCCTGGACCTCTTTCTTCACGGATTGGCGGAGATGATATTTCTCATAAGACACAGCGTGAGTTGATATTGTATTTATTAAAAGGAATGAAAATGGAGCTAAGGTATGCTCGTTATCATGCAGAAGTAGCTCTTTTAACTGAGAAGGAAGTTAGAACATTTACTGGTTTCTGGTATGGGTATATAGCAAAAGAAGAAAGAGGAGAGGAAGGTTTTGGGTATGATCCTATTTTTATTCCTGAGAATGAAACAAAAACAGTTGCAGAACTTGGTAATGAATACAAAATTTTAAGAAGTCATAGAGCTATGGCTTTCAAAAAGCTTTTTGAGTATCTTGAGACCAATTATTAATAGTATTACATAGCCAATTGCTATCCAGTTACTAAATAATGCAAGTGATGCAAGTGTCAAAAGGCCTGCAGGATACTTGTCTTTTATAAATAGTACAGGTATTACAAGAAATAACATAGGGTATATATAAGGAGAGAGGAAAAACCATCCGATGAAAGAAAGGAGTATATATAGTAGTTCAAATAAGGGAAATTTTTTATAGATTAAGAAAAAAAGTAAGACAAAAATAATTATAAAGATGAGCATGCCATATACTAATTCATGCGAAGCGTTTTTCACTGCCTTCTTAAAGTAAAATACATTTCCCTTAAGTTCTTTTGTTATTTCTTTTAATCGTACTCTTTTCATATGCCATAAAAACGTATCAGGAAACACTACTATTCTTTTGTTAAAGAAACTGTCCATATTTTCGGGTATACTATTTAAGTTTACTGTAATATTTGTCAGGGCATTTTTAACCCAATGGGCGTGTCTATTTCTAAAGAGCGACCTGAAGCTTAAAAGTTCATTTCTATTTAGGTTTATTGCTTTTTCTAAGAGACTATCATCTAATTGTGTGTTATTTTTTAATCTGTAAAGTTCTCTTCTTATAAGTTCTTTATTTATTCCTACTCTAAGTCCTGATGAAAGATTTGGTAGGATATGTTCACTTATGTTAAGATGGAATGAATCAGGCATGCTTATTCCTGGCAGGTATGCAACACTCCCTACATGTGGCATGTCCTTTATCGTATCAATATTAATACTATCTTTATACTCAAGAATTAATGGCTCAGGATAGAAATGAAATATTTTCCTTGTAAGTTTTGTAAGGCTATCTTCATACACATGTATCCATAAAGGATATGAGAAATGACTATTCTTAAAGATTATAAGAATAGCAAGAAGCAGGCTCAGGATAGCAACACTCCATTTTAATGTATCCCATTTTTTATTAGTGAAGAATTTAATGTTTAAGTACTCTGGATTAAAGAATTTCAGACTTGTTCGAATAAATACAGGATATATAAAAAATAGAACAATAAGGTACAAACCAATAAACATAACAGCTTGTTTAATAAAATAATTTGTAAAAATAAATGAAGAGACAAATAGGGCAAGACCACCTATTAAGAGTACAATGTTTTCTTTATAAAGGGTATCTAAAGGAGTTTCTCGCTTGAAGTATTTTAGTATCAGGAGAATGTTTACTGTGAGTATTCCTGCTATATAAAATAGGTTGTAGGTAGAGAATATAAAACCTATTAAAAGAGGGATAAAAAAAGTGTAGAATAAGAAAAGTCTTGTCTTCAGATTTTTTGGGAAGACAACAAGAAGCAGGATAATAAATGCAAGGAGAATAATAAACGGAAAAAGTTTAAATTTTGCAAGGATATTTTTGTATATTTGATAGCTCGCACCACCTTTTGTATAGGTAGAGTCAAGCGAATTTATGTTTTTTTCAGAAATAAGGAATAGAGCTAATCCTTTTTCTTCATTGTAGAAAGGTATCTCAGGTAAGAAGATATATGTTAGACAGCTGTCAATCAGAAGGCTATCATTTTTAATCATAGCATTTAAGAGAAGATTTACTGGCTTGTTTTTAAAAGGTATGTAGTTTTTTGATAAGGCATCATTAAGGTGAAGAAGAAAGAACTGTATGTCTCCTGTTGTATACAGATTGTATAGATTGTCTATGTTCTTTCTTGATTGAAAAAATAATGGATATTTTTTATACGTACTTAATGGAAGAGATAAAGGAATAAGTTTGTTGTTTGTATTAGTTTCAGGCCCAAGCACACTAAAATATTGTACAGGCATGATTTTTTTTGGCTTTAGACCTCTTAAAAAAATATTATAAATTCCTGCTCCACTTAGCAGTATAAAAATAGAAAGAATAAAGATGGGAGATTTACTTATAAATTCTTCTGCTGCATTAAAAAAATTTTTCATATAGTATGCACGCCCGGAGGGAGTCGAACCCCCAGCCTTCGGATCCGTAGTCCGACGCTCTATCCAGTTGAGCTACGGGCGCATACATATATTATATATAAAAAAATCGGTAAGTCAATAAAATAAAGAATTGTTTATTGAATGCTAAGGCTTATTTTCTATAAACGGAAGCATTAGAGCAGGTTTTATGTAGAATAATCTGTAATATGTAGTTAAAGACGTTTTTTAATTGATTGCTGATTATTGACAAACAGTGTATAATGGATATAATTAGATTGTGATAAGCTATGCATTTAAATATATTTTAAAAATAAAACAGTTGTAGTGTGAAACAGGAAAAGATGATAGAAATTATGAGAGCAAGATCTTTTGTTAAATGGGCTGGTGGGAAAGCGCAATTGTTAAATGAAATTGATAATGCCATCCCTGACCACATTAAACAACATAAATTTACATACATAGAACCATTTGTTGGTGGTGGAGCCGTATTATTTTGGATATTACAAAAATATCCACATATTAAACAAGCTGTAATAAATGATATTAATACAGACTTAACAAATTCATATCAAACAATAAAGGAAAAAGTTGAAGAGCTGATTTCAATATTGCAAGAATGGGAAAAGGAGTATCATTCATTAAAAGATAAGTTGGAAGCAAAGAAAGAATATTATTATTCAAAAAGAAAACAATTTAACAGTAGAACTTCAGATAAAACAACTCATGCTGCTTTGTTTATTTTTCTAAACAGAACTTGTTTTAACGGATTGTATCGTGTTAATCGTAAGAATGAATTTAATGTTCCCATAGGCAGTTACAAAACTCCAATGATTTGCGATGAAGATAATTTAAGAGCGGTAAACCAAATTTTACAAAAAGTGACTATTTTGAATGGTGACTTTGAAGAAACCTTAAAATACGCAGAACAAGAGACCCTATTTTATTTTGATCCACCATACAAACCTTTAACAAAAACCTCAAATTTTAATTCTTATGCAAAAGATGAATTTGATGATAATGAACAAACAAGACTCGCAAATTTTTGTAAAAAAATTGATTTATTAGGTTTTCATTGGATTTTGAGCAATTCCGATGTTAAAGGAAAAAATCCGAACGATAATTTTTTTGATGAATTGTATCGTGATTTTAATATTAAACGAGTAATGGCAAGAAGAAATATAAAACTGGTTGCATAAATGAATTTAAAGCTAAACGACGCAATTGCGAAACAGTATAATAA
>JALVRC010000117.1:30483-34204 GCA_027025255.1 Caldifarciminota bacterium | reverse complement strand
AAGTTAAATGATGAGATTAATCAACTGAATATTGAAATAAAAAAATTGAATGCCAGCAGCTAACATTGTGTATAAATAATGGCGGGCAAAGTGCTAAAAATGAACAATATGAGTAAAATCAGCATTAGTGCAATAATGAACAAAAGTGCGGAAAATCCCGCCACTACTTATACACATAACCGTTATACTAAAATAATAGTAACGTAGAAGCCTGCATCTTCTTGATACCAAACGTTTTCACTTCTCATACGTTTAGTTTTTATAAAATTCAGGATATGTTTTTTCTGGGATTCAAGAGAACTATAATCTTTTTCAACCTGATTTTCAGTTGATACTCTAGTATAGACCGCACACCTCAAAACTACTTTTTTCTTATCTTTTATCTTCAAGATAAAGCAAGAGAAACCTTTAAAAGCTTTTCAAAAGTTTTTTGTATTTTATATAGTTTGGAAGTCAGCTTTTACGTAGAGTGCTTAAGAGAGCATAGAGAATGTTAATAAGGTGTGTTTAGTAAAAAACTCTCTTATTTCTTTAACGCTGGTTTAACCAATAGATAAACAAAATTTTTCCCTTGACAAAATATGAAATATGTGTATAATATTTTATGTGGAGCAAACATCAGGAGGTAGATAATAAGCAGAGAAACGAAAAATAATGGCCATCCAGAGAGATGTATATGCGAACAGTACAGATATCTTCCAAAATTAGCGTTGTATACGAACAGTGCGGATATAAACGAGATATACAGAAATTCGCTACGCTACACCCAAAGGGTACGCTTCGCAACTCCTTCGCAAACCCGCCGCACCGTTATATGCAATCATGGAGGAGGAGCGTTTGGTGGTTCGTAAGAAAAAATATGTTCGCATCGTCATTCAAATCATTCAATGAACGAAATCTTTATTATCATTGAGCCGTTTCCTATATGTATTGATTGAATAGGGTGTAATGTATGGGTCGGAAAACAATAACGCTTGATTCGAATATAATATATGCTCTTGAAAAGAGGCGTTTTGGAGGAGAAACATGGAATGAATTTTTTCGAAGGATAATGAAGTATATCCCAAAGAGGGAATATTAATGAATACAAATAGTGGAGGTTTCATGACCAATAATAGAACAATTATGGATAGAGAGGAATCCGAAACCATTGAGTTCAAGTCATCTCTCTCGGAAACAAGGGAGATCTTGGAAACACTCTCGGCGTTTTCAAATGGTAAGGGTGGGAGGGTCATTGTAGGTATAGATGATAGAGGTCGCATAAAAGGCGTGGACATAGGAAAAAACACTATCGAGAACCTGGCAAATGAGATCAAGAGGAACACGGATCCCCCTCTGTTCCCATCTATAACTGTAGAGGTGTATAAAAATAGGAACATTATATCAATTGAAGTGAACGAAAGTCGAATAAAACCAGTATTTGCTTTTGATAGAGCATTTAAGAGAGTTGGAAAGACCAATCAAAGATTGACGAGCAGTGAGATCAGGGAATTATCCAGAATTGGGGTCGGGTATTGCTATTCAGCTCAAATCGTCAAAGGTGCGTCCATTGATGACATCAGTACGAACAAAGTGGAAAGGTTCGTAGAAAGGGCGAGAGAACGACGAGGTTGGACTATAGAATATACAGATGAGAGCGATTTCCTAACGAAAATGGGCCTCATCAATCAAGAAGGCATTACAATTGCAACCATACTGTTGTTCGGAAAAGAGCCTCAGAGGTTTGTCATACAATCTGAGTCAAGGTGTGGTCGTTTCAAAGGAACCAAACCTATGGAGTTCGAGGATTTTGATGTCATCGGTGGAGATATCATTACTCAAGTTGATGACCTTATGAAATCAATTAAAAAGAATATGAAATTGGAAGTTGCTATCGGTGATGAGATTGAAAGGGGCGAACGTTGGGAATATCCTCTATCGGCGATTAGGGAGGGGATTATTAACGCTATATGTCACCGCGATTATGGTGAGACATCGAATGTTCAGGTTCGGATATTTGATGACAGGCTGGAGATATGGAGCCCAGGAAAACTGCCGCCCGGAATAACCGTGGATAAATTGAGAGGTGAACACGAATCAATACCTCCAAATCCACTTATCGCCAAACCGTTCTTTCTGATCGGTTATATCGAGAACTGGGGAACTGGCACGAATAGGATCATTCAAGAGTGTTTAAGATATGGTCTTCCAGAACCAGAGTTCAGAGAGACAGGGACGAGTTTTGTTATCACTTTTCGAAAAGATATATTCTCAGAGGAATATCTAAAGAATATTGGATTAAATACTAATCAAGTGAACGCAGTGTTCTACTTAAAGGAAAATAAAGAAATAACAAATACCAAGTATCAGGACTTGAATGGGGTGTCCAAAGCAACTGCATCAAGGGAACTTTCAGTGCTTGTTAACAAGGGAATTATAGAAAGACACGGTAGAACTGGGCGTGGTACAATATATACCCTAAAGGGATCAAACGGCTTAGAAACGGCTCAGAAACGGCTCAAGGATGGACGATAAAATGAAAGCGAACCTCCAAACAACGGCTTTCCAAAAGCCTCTCTTCCTCCATGACTCTTCGGTCGCTAATGCTCCCTCGTTCCTATCGGGAGGGTATAACACGCGGGTATGCGTTCCCCTCCGCTTCCAAAACCCCTTACGGGCATCAGATACCCGATGGGAAGTAGACGATATTAATAAGACTAAATTTTACTTAAAAGGAGGGATAAGATGAAAAGAATTGCTTTAATTATAGGTTCTGCAGGACCTCCAGATGAATACTTACCGGGTGTGAATGTAGATGTAGAAGAATATAAGAAATTTTTACTCTCACCCTGGGGAGGAAAGTGGTATAAAGATGAAATTTTCCCTTTGCTTGACAAAGATATTTCCGACATTCGGGATTACATACAATTAGTGAGAATTGACGAACCCGATTTTGCTTTTGTTGTATTTACTGGACATGGATACTACGACCCAGAAAGAAAAGAAAGAGTTTTTATGGTGGGTGACGGTGAATTATATGAAAGCGAGTTAAGAGGACTCGCTCTCTGGGAAGTGCTAATTATTGATACCTGTGCAGGTATGGAGGAAGAAATTTATAGAAAAAAGGTCATGGTAGAGGGTCTGAGGAAAATAGCGGCGGCACACATTGACTACAGAAAAATATATGAGAATGCTATAAAAGAATGCATACCACAGGAAATAATTCTTTATGCAAGTAGTCCAGGTGAATATTCAGAAGATACTTCAAGAGGCGGCCTGTTTTCCAAAACTTTGCTCGAGGTTGCATATAATAATACTCAATTCGGAATATTGAGTGCTCTTATGGCGTGGAAGTTAGCATATGAAAAAGTAAGGGAACTATCAGGTGGCAAACAGAACCCTGATTATTTAGTCACCGTGAAATACGGGAAAAAATTGCCATTTTCAATAGGGGCTTAAAGTGAAATTAGATTTACAAACAATAGCAATAGCAACAGCTACTATATTATCGCCTATAATTCCGACAGTTATAAGTATCATTTTATTCTTAAAGAACAGAAAATATGAAACCAAGAAACTTATTGAGGAAAGGTTATTTAAAATTCAACAGATTGCCTTTGAGTATCCTTATGTTGAAGATGATAATTTTATAAGAGGATGGAATACATTTGTTGAGAAATATAGAAAAGGAGCGAATATTGAAGAAGTAAAACTTTGGAAATACTTACAATATGAGCAATAC
>JALVRC010000117.1:21042-30473 GCA_027025255.1 Caldifarciminota bacterium | reverse complement strand
CAATACTGCGAAATGCTATTTAATCTTCTTGAGTTTGTTCAAATTTTTTATAAAAAAGAAGAAAAATTACTCCAATTGATTGATTTCAAGTCTTGGGTCAGAACACACAAGGAGTGGTGGAGAAATCCGCTTGATGAACACTCTAATTATGAAACATACAATGAAAGGGTAATTGAATTAGTGGAAAAATGGATAAAATAACGAATAAAATAAAATTAACCTCACATAACGAACGGGTATCAGGTTCTGCCATAAATCCATCACCCAAATCGCCTTTGGCGACTTCAGATACCCTTAACACGTCAGGGGCAAGCAGAGTGGTGTATGTTAATGGATAGGGATAAAATCAAATGGCTAATAAAAAAATCATTAAGAGAATTGGTTAGAAGAGATGCTGGGCTAATTCATCGTAAAGTAAAAGAGGAGTGTATTAACCACAGATTGGCCTGTTATCTTGAACGGTTTTTGAATGTAGGATCTTCCACTCTATATAGTGTAGATTTAGAATACAACAAGAATTGTAATGATCCCAAAAAGATAATAATTGACGAGAATAAGAATGTAAAAGCTATCAGACCGGACATAATAATTCATGAAAGAGAAAACAATAACAATAATTTAATTGCTTTTGAAATAAAGAAAAATTACACAAATCGACATGACTTAGAAAAAATAAAGGGCTTACTTAGAAGTCCATATAAATATAAGTATGGATGTTTAATATCTTACTTACCTACAAAATCGTATATAAAAGTCAAATTACTGTCCAACCAAGATCAAAATGGGGAGGAATTTAGAGTTGACAAAAATGAATAACATGGTGTCAGCGTATAACAGGTGTCTAACCAACTTTGCATTCGCTCCGTCCAAATTCCTCGCCTATCGGCTCTGAACTTTTGATGCGCCCCAAACGTTATAATAAAACAATACGCGCATGGAAAGCCTGTCTCTTCATAGATACCAAAAAAGTTTTCAGCCCTCAAACTTTCGGCTTTTTATAAAATTCAGGATATGTTTTTTCTGGGATTCAAGAGAACTATAATCTTTTTCAACCTGATTTTCAGTTGATACTCTAGTATAGACCGCACAACCCAAAACTGCTTTTTTCTTATTTACTAAGACCAAAAAACTTTTATACGCTTTTTAAAGTTTAATACCTCATCTTTTACCCAGAATGCTTAAAAGAACATAAGGGAATGTGTTTAAGCATTGTCGTATGGTTTAACCAATAGATAAACAAAATTTTTCCCTTGACAAAATGTGAAGTGTGTATATAATATACTGTTTCTTATTTAGTAAACAAAATTATCTGGAGGTAGATAATGAGCAGAGAAACAAAGAATAATGGACATAGAGAAGGAGATATATGCGAACAGTTCACATATTTTCCAAAATTAGCGTTGTATACGAACAGTTCATATATAAACGAGATATACAGAAATTCGCTTCGCTCATTTCTGTATATCGGTGCGGCGGGCTTCGCCCTTGATATACTTCGTTCGCTTTGCGAACTTCGTATATCTGCGGGTTTGCGGTTTCGCTACGCTGCACCCAAAGAATGCGCTACGCGACACCTTCGCAAACCCGCCGCACCGTTAGGCGACATATTACTCGGCGACTTGTTTGGTCCAGGGAGAAAAAATAAGATAGGAGGTTAAGATATGATCCGACAATCCGTTAGTTCAAGTAACATACGCTCGATTGGTTATGACTCAAAATTCCAAACTTTAGAAATAGAATTTCATAGTGGTGGTATTTACCAGTATTTTAATGTCCCAGAGTCCATATACAATGCACTGATGGCTGCATCTTCTCATGGTTCATACTTTCATCGCCATATTAAAAATCGATACCGATGTACAAAAATACGATAGGGTGATAAATAATGATAATCAAGTCTATTCGTGTTCAAAACTTTCGTTGTATTCGTGATGAAACGCTACCTTGCGAACATCTGACAGCACTCATCGGGCCAAACGGTTCTGGGAAGTCATCGTTCTTACGGGCTTTAGATATGTTCTATACACCAACTGCGAGGTACACTGAAGACGACTTCTATAATAGGGACACCTCGCAAGACATTATAGTTACGATCACGTTTGCTGATTTAACGGAAGATGAAAAGAAACTTTTCCAGAAATATGTAGAAGGTGGAAAACTAACAGTCGAAAAAGTGATGAAATGGCCTCCCGGCAGAGGAAGCCCAAAATACCATGGAACCAGCCTTCAAAATCCCGAGTTTGACTCTTTTCGATCAGCGAAGGGAGCTAACCTGAGAGTAGAATATAATAAATTGCGTGAAAATATAGATTCTGATTTGCCTGAATATACGAATAAGGATGACGCTGAGAAGGCGTTGCAGGCATGGGAAGAACATCATCCTGACCAATGCTCACGTCGACGGGATGATGGTCAGTTTTTTGGATTCAAAGAAGTTGGGGAGGCACATCTTGAGCGCTATACACGATTTATTCTTGTGCCGGCTGTTCGTGATGCATCTGAAGACGCAGCCGAGGGGAGAGGTACTCCTTTAACAGAAATCATGGACTTAGTTGTGCGTAGTGTTCTTGCACAACGGAAGGAAATAATAGAGTTGCAAAATGCAACTCAAAAGCAATACGAACAAATAGTGGACCCCCAAAATCTTATTGAATTGCAAGCTTTAGAGGGCGATATGAGAGGCACACTCAAAACGTACGTTCCAGACGCATCGGTTAAGTTAACTTGGTTAACTGGAGAGGTCATTGATATTCCAATGCCTAAAGCCGATATTAAGCTCGTAGAAGATGAATACCCCGCATCCGTGGAACGTACTGGGCATGGTCTACAACGAGCCTTTATCCTGACTATGCTTCAACACCTTGCTGTTGCACAGGCACCTGTAGGTGAGAATATGAATAAGAATGAAAAGGGGATAGATGAAGTCCAAAAACATCCCCCCTCGCTTAAAATACCGAATCTTATTATAGGAATGGATGAGCCAGAACTTTACCAACACCCAAATAGACAACGTCATCTCTCAAAAATCCTTCTGAAACTCGCGGAAGGAAGCATAAGAGGGGTAGCAGACCGTACGCAGATTATTTACACCACGCATTCTCCTTTATTTGTGGACATAAAGCGATTCGACAAAATACGAATACTCCATAAAGTCCGAGGAGAAACCAACAAGCCAAAGCAGACAAAAGTAATTTACACAAATCTTGATGAAGTGGCAAAAATTATTGAAAAAGCCGATGGAAAGCCTGACGGCACCTACACTGGTGGAACCTTAGAGCCTCGTCTTCAAACGCTTATGACTCCTTGGATGAACGAAGGATTTTTCGCTGATGTTGTTGTTTTGGTGGAAGGAGAAGAGGATCGAGCTGCAATACTCGGAGTAGCTACAGCACTGGAGTATGATTTAGAGAGCATGGGTATTTCAGTTATTCCCTGTATGGGTAAAAACAACCTAGATAGGCCGACCGCAATATTCAAAAAATTGCAAATCCAAGTATATCTTATATGGGATAGCGATTATGGAGAAACAAAGGTAAAACCCGAGGATAATCATAGATTATTAAGGCTCTTTGACGAGCCTATTGAAGATTGGCCTGAGAAAGTGACAAAATACTTTGCTTGCTTCAAACAGACTCTTAATAAGACCCTACGTACTGACATAGGTGAAGACTTATTTGATAACACTTTAGAGACATTATGTGATCGCTTATCTTTGGGCAAGAAGAAATACGCAATCAAAAATCCACAAGTCATTCAGGAAATCATTGAGGAAGCTCATAAAAAGGGTAAAACGAGCAAAAAATTAGAGAATATCATTTCTCATATCGTTGCCCTTAGAAAGCCTAAAACATTAGTTGAGGAGAGTGAATAAAATGTTGATTTTTTCTATAGGAAATAGGATTGGTCGCCTGCGTCATACGTCGCCTAACATAGTATATCTGGTTCGGGCTACGCCCTCACTCTAATTCCTCGCTCCACTCGGAACTTCAGATATACTCGAAACGTTGTGTGACATGCAATTGAAATGAAGAATTTAGTGATTATATATAAAAAATGGGAAATTAGAATGAGTATTTCAGATAAATTTAGCACATTTTGCGCAAACATTAGAATTAGCGATAATAATGTAAATAGTATTAGAAATCGATACAAACAAATAACTAAACGAATTAATTTGGATTATTATAATTCATCATCAGAAACAGACCATAGTTTATATGTCGGTTCTTACGGTAGAGGAACTGACATTCATGTTAGCGATATTGATATGATAGTTCAATTACCATATGATACTTATGCTAAATTTAATAAATATTCATCAGGCGGACAATCTGCACTATTACAAGAAGTAAAAAGCGTTTTGCAGAAAACATATAGTACATCTCATATTGGAGGAGATGGGCAGGTTATCGCTATTAATTTTTCTGATGGTATTTGTTTTGAAATAGTACCAGCTTTTATTAATAAAGATGGAATTAGTTACACATATCCAGATACTAATAATGGAGGTTCATGGAAAGTTACAAATCCAAGAGCAGAAATTAAAGAAATAGCGAGAGCGAATAAAGATGATTGCAACTTTAACCTTAAAAGACTTTGCAGAATGGCTCGTGCATGGAAGGATAAATGGGATGTACCGATTGGTGGTTTATTAATTGATACTCTGGCTTATAACTTTTTAATTAATTGGAAACATAGAGATAAATCTTATACTTATTATGACTGGATGACGAGAGACTTCTTTCAGTTTCTTAAAAACCAAAATGAAGAACAAAACTACTGGCTTTCCCCCGGAGCAAATCAATATGTGTTGAGAAAAGGAAAGTTTGAATATAAAGCAAAACGCTGTTATAATATAGCATTAGAAGCTCTTGAATATGAGAGCAAAAACAAAGAATGGTCTGCAAATCAAAAATGGAGAGAAATTTATGGAACAAAATTCCCAAGTTAAAATATTTGAAGCTCAAATAAGAGAGAGTTTCGGTAGAGTTGTTTGGACACACAAAACACATGAAAAATGTGCAGATATACTTAATCGTAGGAGCTCAAACATAAAATTAATTCAAATAGCGTTATCTGCAATTACAACAACAGGTATACTGATTTCTGTTTTTGGAGACAAGCAATGGGTTGGTATAATAACAGCGTTAATTTCAACAAGTCTTTTAGCTTTAAATACATACTTAAAAAAATATGACTTAGGAGAAATTGCTCAGAAACATGCAGACTGTGCTACATCTTTATGGAATATTAGAGAAACATATCTATCTCTTTTAACTGATATTAAAGCTTCAAATATTGACATATCAGAAATAAAATTAAAACGAGATAAATTGCAAAAAGAATTATATGGTTTATACAAGGGTGCACCAAGAACAATAAGTAAAGCGTATAAAGAAGCATCAGAAGCATTAAAAACAAATGAAGAGTTGACTTTTGGTGATGAAGAAATAGATAATTTTTTACCCAAAGAATTAAGGAAAAACACGACCACACAACAACGGCTATAAGCAATGCGGGAGAAAGTGATAAAATTGAAAATAATGAATAAAAATAAACGACATAACGATTTGGAAATGAAGTGTAATAAAACCCGCACTGCTCATAGCCAAAACCGTTAAAATTAAAAAGGAAATAAGGTGCAAATAACAGAATTATTAAAACTAACAGTTTGGTTTGAGGAGAATATTGTTGCAAACGGAATACCTCAAAAATATCAAGCATTGTTTAACCGAATGCAACAAAATGTAAATAACCAGAAACAACCTTTCGAAAATGAGCTAAATACCCTTTTCAATGCATTAGAAGAAATTAATTTAAATTCTCTTACATTAGAACAAGTTAAATTTTTATCAGAATTAGAAGTTGAAGATTTAATAACTGTGAATGCAGTTGAAAAGATTAAAAATATTTTACACGATTTTAATCTTGATATTGCAACTGCAACCAAGAAGATTCAAGAATTTTCTCAGAAAATAAATACAGCACAAACAAGATTAAAGGGAATTAGAACTGTATTAGAAAAATCATTTTCAATAGATGAAGAATCCGAGATACCTGCGGACTCTGTATTAATGAGAGTTTATTTTCAAGATGGTTCAGCAATCAAAGATATTAAAGATTTAAAAAGGATTAGTGCTACTTGGTATGACATTGGTAGAGGAATTTCTATGGCTCAAAACAGAAGTCCAGAGGACTTTAAAGTTATTGGAGCAGAAAAAGGTTCTCTTATTATAGAAATGGCTGTTTATGCAGGTCTGACAACTTCTGTAAGCACTATTCTTTTAGCAAGTCTTAAAGTAGCTGAAAGGGTAATCGAATTATTAAAAAAAGTTGAGGAATTAAAGGGACTCAAATTGAAAAATAAAAAAATAGAAAAAGACTTATTAAAAGAAGTTGAAGAAGAGAAAGCTAATGGCATAAAATCAATTTTAGACTTTACTATAGAAAGATTAGGACTAAATAGTGAACAAGAAGGAGATAAAATAATAGCATTAGAAAAATCAATAACAAAGCTTGTTGATTTTACAGAAAAAGGCGGAGCGGTCGATTTTATTCAACCAGAAGAAGATGAAAATGATGAAGAAAATTGGAATAACAATGAAATTAGAGAGGCAATATCAAAATTGGGGGAGAATGTTCAAGAAATAAGAAGTATTGAAAATAAAATTAAAATAATTGAAGGAAAAAAAGAAGAATAATAACGAAAGCCCAACAATGTATAAGCTTAATGCGGAGTTAAGTACTAAATATGAATGATTTAACTATAAATATAATTTTAAAACATAGTGCTTTGAAAACCCACACTACACATTGCCAAACCGTTATATAGTTTAATACCTCAGCTTTTACCCAGCATGCTTAACTCATATCACTATTCCTCATACTCATGAAGGATTATTATACCATTTTTAGATAAAAATGTTGGGTTTAATAATCCCATGGAGTTTTTCTGTCAGGAGGGTTCCAGGGAGTTTTTCTATCAGGGGGATTCCAGGGTGTTATCCTATCAGGAAGATTCCATGGAGTTATTCTATTGGGAGGATCCCAGGGGGTTAACCTATTTTTCACATAATCAGGCAGATCAAGTAATTTAAAAAGAGAAACATAGTTCTTCCCAGAGACCCAATGGAATATTTTATCAATCAATGGGTTTAAGACTGTCTCTATTAATATATATCCTGCTACTGTAACTATAATTGCAGGGATGATGACTGGAGCCTCAGGAAGCGCAAGCGCTATTACTGTACCAAGTGCTAAAAATGTAATGGCTCCAGCTGCGTTTTTTGCTGTGGCTTTTAAGAATTCTGTGGTTGATATCTTATGGGTGAACCAATAATAAGCTGTTATTCCTTCTCCAACAAGAAAATATACTATGCCGACACCAGAAGTAGAATTTGTTAAATATATGAGTACCCCTTTTTTAGTACCTATAATTACAGCATGTCTGAATCCCTCAACCCCTACATAAACGGCTGAATTGAGTGCAAAATTTTTGAGTGATTGTGTTATTGCTTCGTTAGCTGACGCCTCGCCTTTAATTGCTCTTAACCAATCTTTATGGGCCTCGAGCAAAGATAAAATACCCATAGATACAAGACCAATCTTAAGGTTTTCTGTTTCAAGTTTTAGTTCAGTACGTGTTTTTTTTGAAATTAGTTCTTTTATGTTTTTTTTATTCAATTTATTGAAAATTTCTTGTTCTTTTGCAGAGAGGTTTTTGTATAATTCTTTGCTTTTTTTTAATAATAGTTCGTTTTTTTCATATTCCGCAAGATATTTTATCTTGGACAATGTAGTTTTGTCAATGTTTTTAGGCGCACTTTTTAAATATTCTATCCATGTTTCTTTAGTTGCTTTTATAAGTTTTGTATAAAAATATTTAATCTCTTTAGGAGCATTTATAGGAGGTTTTTCTGGAATATAAAGATAATTACCTTTTACAAATTCCGGTGGGGTATTTCCTTTTAAAAGATAATTTATTCTCCCTATCTTTACCTTTTTTAACCCCATGTCTTGAATTTCGTTTAGTGAAAGATAATATCCATCCATAGCAGGTTTTAATCTTAATAGCCTTTTTCTTAAGGGGACATTTTTTATATAAGCTTTTGTTAATTTGTCATTCCCTATTAGTTTAATCCTGCTATCAATCCATTTTTTAGACATTTGTTGTCCGTTCGTAGTCATATTTAACTGTCCGTTGCCATACTTCACCTCTACAACTAAAATTTCTTTGATAGTATTGTTTGAGGACCTTTTAACATATAAATAGTCTATTCCCTGGTTTCCGTGTATCTTTGATGTGATGAGTTTCCAGCCTGTTGATTCAAATATTTTTTTACCCAATTCTTTTGCGAAGCCTTCACCTAATCTACCAGACAGTTCTTGGGTTGTCATTGAGAAAGCATAAATACTTGTAAGCAGAGAAAGCAATAATATCTTTTTCATTGTTTAGTAATTCCCCATATTTTCTAATGGTGGTGGTTTAAGTCTATCTGCGGAGGTCCTCGCACGATCCTGTATTTCTTTCATTAGGTTATCATTGTTAATTAATTTTGCAATCCATTTGTTTATATACATCCATAGATTATTTGCTTTACTATTAGACTTTAATTTGATTTCTTTGTCAGTTACGGAAAATGCAAGTTTTAATTCAGTAAGTTGTTCATATATCCCTATGTTGGAAATAACGTAGTTTTTGGCCTCTTCTTCTTTGCCCTGTTTACGTAAGTCAGTACCACCCCATGGGAACCATGGGTATATAAGTACTTGTTTTACTCCTCTCAGCACCCCCTGGAAAAAGTATACCTTAAAATCAGTGTATAATCCAATTTTTAAATAAAAGCTTGCCATGGCATCTGTCAAGGGTAAATCAAAGTGTATGTATCTGTATATAATATCTACTCTTGAGGTATACTGTTTTAGTGTATGTTCAAGTTCAAATATAAATGCACCTGTAGTGTCATCTATTTCAGATTCAAATATTTTAACATTTTCAAACAATTTATTTTTTCTTTCATTGTAGAAAGTTTTATATAGGTTTACTTCATCATTAAAAAAGTTTATATCCTCTTTTTTATACCCGGGATTAAAGATAAGAGCATTGAAGTCCTTTGTATTGTTAAGCCAGTTTGGTGCAGGTTTACCAAGCAGAATATCGTGCAGGTAGCCAAGTATTTTGTCTCTGTACTTTTCTACATAAACACGTGTGCATGCTTCAAAACGTAGGGCATAATCTCTTTTGTCTAAAAGAACAGAGTTATTAATGTACTGTTTATAGAGGATTTTTGCTTTATTATAGTTTTTCTTTTTTAGCTGTTTTCTCGCCATAAGTATTGTTGTCGGTACGCTGTCATCAGATATGTAATTGTTTTTTAATTGTTCGTAAAAGTATTGGGCTTCAAAATATGTTTGCTTTACATCATAAGAGC
>JALVRC010000117.1:0-21032 GCA_027025255.1 Caldifarciminota bacterium | reverse complement strand
CATAAGAGCAGGTAACATCAAGATTTTCAAGATTTTTGAATATTTTATTCAATTTAAATATTTTATTCAAGTCTTTTAAGTCATATTTTTTTAGGTGTGAATACCACATTTCTGTTTTTATTGGATGGAAACGGTTAGGAGGATGTGTTATTATTCCTATAAGGAAGTTTTCTCTTATAGGAGAAGATGATAATGCGGAATATTTTATTTTTGTGTTTGAAATTTTTAATGAATCTACAGCAAAAAGAGGAAGTATTGTGAAAGGAAGATTTGATGAGTAAATATGGATGTATTTTTTACCTAATATATAAGCATAAGATAGTCTTCTTTGTTTTATGTGAATAGTTCTATACTTTCCGAAATTACCTACATTTATATAGAAACTGTTTTTAGATAGATAATTACTTATAGCGGACAGGGACATATTTTTTGTGGGATGTCCGTTTATTGATATAATTTTATCTCCTTTACTTATACCTTGAGCAAATGCCTCAGAGCCAGGGAAAACATATAATATTTCACAATAGCCATTGCGTTTTGTATAATCAATACCTAAAAAGGGTTTCCCAATAACTTTTATCCTATTCAATGTGCCTCCTGATTTACCATAACAAAACATTGAGTAAAGAGCTTTTATCTCTATATTAGATAGCTTGTAGTTTTTTGCCTCTATACTAATAGCCCATAAGCTATCTGGGGTATGTACTTTCAGGTTATAGATATTTACATCTCCTCCAATAGCTATATATATATAGTTAACTGAGGCATTGTCTCCGTTTATTATAAGGCTTTTAAGACTATTATCATAAATAACAATACCTGAATAATAAGAATTTAGATTAAGTACTATATTCTTTTCTCCTTGTTTAGAATAGCGTTGTACTATAGATGTTATATCTTCATTAGGCTCAAGATTAATTGTTATTCCATAGCTAATGGTTAGTGTAAAGATAAGGCTTATAATTATATATTTATATTTGCTATTCATTTTATCTCCTTTTTTTATTTTATTCATGACATAAAAAATGTCTGCTAAACATTTGTTATCGTTTTCTTAAGATTTTACCTTCTCCGAGTACAAGTACAGGGAATGCTGACAGGTGTAGGGGGTTTTTATTCCAGACAACAAGGCTTGCGAGTTTTCCTTTTTCTACTGTACCCAACTCTTTCTCAATGCCTAATATTTTAGCATTTTTGTATGTGATGATAGATATGGCTTCTTCTTCGCTCATGCCCTGGATAAGGAAGAACTTCAGGCTATCTCTTATAAGATAGGAATGGATAACAGGATGGTCTGTCATTAATCCATAAAATGCCTTAGATTTCATGAGTAGAGCTGCATTCTGGTAGTATGCGTGCTTTAGCTCAACCTTATAGCCTACTGATTGCAATGGCCCGAATACAACTGGTATATCGTTTTTTGCTAACTCGTCAAATATTTCCTTATGAAAAACATCGCCTGTATGATCTGCTGTTAGTTTGAGATTATATTTTTTCTTAAGATATATCAGATACAGGACGTCATCCTCTTTGTGTACATGCACCTTAATTGTTTTTTCGCCGCTTAATAAGGTTAATATTTCTCTTTCAAAGGCATTGAACTCAAGCTCGTATTCTTTTTCTATGAATGTTTGCTTTTCTTTAATTTGTTGTTTTGTAAGCTTTTTATCCTTTGGGTTTTTAATCTCTCTTAAGGCTTTTTCTTTATTTAGCAGTGCTTTTTCCTTTTTTAATAGAATGTTGTCAAATGTCTCCTCAAGCATTGCATAAACACCCATACGCGTATTCGGTCTTTCTCCTTTCCATGTTGTTGTTGAGCGTGGATTAAATCCAAGAGCCATTTTATACCCATAATCTTTATAGTATGCACTATCCACATACTTTTCAAAATTTTTTATTATCTTTGCCTGTCCTCCAACTATATTACCGCTTCCGGGAATTATACAGCTATAGAGTACACCAAAATCAACAGTATCTTTAAACGCTCTATCATCCATGTAAATGCTGTGTAAGGGATTAATCAGAGGTTGAATCTGTTTTGAAATATCGTTTGTTTCAGACTCCTGATAGGGTTCACCTTCTCTGTCCATTCCTATGTGAGAGTGTGCATCTATAAAAGCAGGTGTAACGTATCCTTCATACGTGTAGTTTATCTTACGGGTTAAAATATCCACTATTTTTTTACCTTCAACTATAATGTATCTATCATTATATCTTTTTTTGCCATCAAATAATACCTTTGCTTTTATAACTATCTGTTTACTCATTTTCACCTCCGAAAAATTATACATTAATTTTGGTAAAAGTCAAGTGTAATAAAGATACTGATTTAATATTGTGCGTACATTTAGTTTTAGTTAAACGATACAGATAAGGATTTGCTTTTTAAAAAGAGCATATTGTTGTTTTAATCTAATTTATTTTCTTGACTTTTAGCAAAAAATATACATAATTAAGGTATGTTAAAATTACTGGAAAAGATATTTGGAACGAAACAGGCAAGAGAAATAAAGAAAATGGCGCCTTTTATAAAGGAGATAAATAGTTTTTATGAAGAGTACAAAGAAAAGCCTGATGAATGGTTTAAGGAAAAGACATTGGAGTTTAAAGAACGTCTAAAAGAGGGTGAAAGTCTTGATGATATAATGACAGAGGCTTTTGGTGTTGTGAAAGCTGCAACTTACAGGTTGTTGGGTCGTAAGTGGCTTGTTAGAGGGTATGAGATAGAATGGAATATGGTGCCTTTTGATGTTCAGTTAATAGGTGCTATTGTCCTTCATCAGGGTAAGATTGCTGAGATGAGAACAGGAGAAGGAAAGACGCTTGTAGCTACAATGCCTTTGTATTTGAATGCTTTAACAGGAAGAGGGGTACATCTTGTAACTGTGAATGACTATCTTGCTACAAGGGATAAGGAGTGGATGGGACCTCTATATGAGTTTTTAGGGCTTTCTGTTGGTGTTATACAGAATAGTATGGAAACAGATGAGAGAAGGAGCGAATACAATAAAGATATTACCTATGGAACCAATAGCGAGTTCGGTTTTGATTATTTAAGAGATAACATGGTTTTGGAGTATAAGGATAAGGTACAGAGAGGGCATTATTATGCGATAATTGATGAGGTGGATTCAATACTCATAGATGAAGCAAGAACACCTCTTATTATTTCCGGGCCAGTTGCAGCGCGTGAGAGGGGTTTTGGCCAGCTAAAGCCCTATGTTCAGAGATTGTATAGGCAACAGTCCATTCTTGTTAACAGGATTGTTGATAAGGCTGAGAAGCTACTGGAAGAGGATAAGGAGATGGAAGCTGCAAAATTGCTTTTAATTGCAAGAAGAGGTTCTCCAAAGCATAAGAGATTTTTGCGATTGCAGGAAAGACAGGGAATGAAGCGGATGATTGATGATATTGAATTGAAGTATATGAAGAATAAAAATATGGAAGAGATAGACGAGGAACTATTCTATGTTATAGATGAGAAACAGCATGTTATTGATTTAACAGAAAAAGGACGAGAGTTTGTCTCTCCTAATGATCCTGATTTATTTGTCCTTCCTGACCTCAGTCAGGAAATACATGCAGTTGATACGGATACATCTCTTTCTCCTCAGAAGAAACTTGAGATGAAAGAAGAAATATACGAGAAATACGGCAGAAAGAATGAGATGCTTCATAATCTTTATGCACTGCTGCGTGCTTATACCCTTTTTGAAAAGGATGTTGATTATATAATCCAGAATGGTCAGGTGGTTATTGTTGATGAATTTACAGGTAGATTGATGCCGGGTAGGCGGTATTCTGATGGTTTGCATCAGGCATTAGAAGCTAAGGAAGGAGTCAGGGTAAGGGAAGAGACACAGGAACTTGCCAAGATTACGATACAGAACTATTTTCGTATGTACGATAAACTATCAGGTATGACTGGTACAGCGGCTACAGAAGCAAATGAGTTCTGGCAGATATATAAGCTGGAAGTTGTTGAAATTCCTACAAACAAGCCTGTAAGAAGGATTGATTACTCGGATTTGGTCTACAAATCAAAGAGAGAGAAATATAATGCTGTTATAGAAGAGGTTATTAAATGGCATAAGAGGGGTAGGCCTATACTTGTTGGAACAACTTCTGTTGATGTATCAGAGGTCCTTTCAAGAATGTTGAAGAGAAAAAAGATAAACCATCACGTGCTTAATGCAAAACATCATCAGAAAGAGGCTGAAATTGTGGCAAAAGCAGGAGAGAGGGGTGCTGTAACAATAGCAACCAATATGGCAGGAAGAGGAACAGATATTAAACTTGGAAAGGATGTTGTAAGGTGTAGTGAGTGTTATATCCTTAATGAGGAAGCTTTGAAAGATGCTGAGAAGAAAAAGTTAGCAGATGAGTGCATTAAAGAGGTTCCATGTGGTTTATATATAATCGGTACAGAGAGGCATGAATCAAGAAGAATTGATAACCAGCTCAGAGGACGTTCCGGAAGACAGGGGGATCCTGGCTCTTCACGTTTTTATGTTTCTTTAGAGGACGATCTCATGAGAATTTTTGGAGCAGACAAACTTTCAGATTCATTTGATAAGTATAGAGAGGGAGAAGGTCAGCCCATCAGGCATGCATTAATGAGTAGATTCTTAGAGACAGCACAGAAAAGGGTAGAGAATAGAAATTTTGAGATAAGAAAAAGGCTTATTGAATACGATGATGTAATAAATAAGCAGAGAGAGGTTGTATATGAGATAAGGAACGAAATACTTAAAGAGGGTGCGCTTGATGGTATTTTTGTTGATAATATTGAATTTATTGTGGATAATATCATTTACACGCATGCTCAAAGCCGGTATCCTGAAGAATGGAATTGGGAGGGCATAAAGTTTGAGATGAGGAAGGTTTTTCTTGCTGATTTAAGTCTTGATGCTGATGTGAAGAAAATGGAGAAAGGTGATTTAAAGAAAATACTCTTTAATATTGGTAAGGATATGTATGAAAAGAGAAAATCTCTTATTGGTGAAGAGCTGCTCAGACCATTTCAAAAGTATATACTTTTATCTACGCTTGATAATAAATGGCGCGAGCTTTTGAAATCTATTAAAGAGGTTGAGGAAGGTATACAATTGAGGGCTTATGGGCAGAAGGATCCTTTGATTGAGTACAAGAAAGAGGCATATAACATGTTTCAGGAAATCATGGATGAATTTAAAACTGAAAGCGTAAGAATATTTTTCTGGTCAAGACCAAGGATGCAGCCGGTAAAAAGAGAAGAGCCTAAAAAAGATAAAAAGAAGAAAAAGGAAGAAACACCAGAGCCTCAGGTTAAAAAACCGAAAAAGAAGAGAAAAAAGAAGAAAAAAGAGGTAAAGGTAATAGATGATAATTCAAATCCTTCAAAATTCTTTAATACAGGCTCATGAACAGGGAAGAGATTTTAAGATATTTTAAGGATAAAAGGATATTAGTTGCAATGGGCGGGTGGTCAAGCGAGCGGGAAGTTTCTTTAAAATCCGGGAATAAGGTTTATGAGGCTTTACGCTCTTTTGACCTGAATGTGGAAAGAATTGATATTAAAACAAGTAAGGATATTTGTTCCAAGTTGAAAAAAGAAGAAATAGATGTTGTTTTTAACATTATACATGGAACCCCTGGAGAGGATGGTTTATTGACAGGTTATCTTGAAATGGTAGGAATCCCATATACAGGAAGTGGCCCTGAAGCATCTGTTGTTGGTATGGATAAATTCTTTACAAAGATTTTATTGGAGTATTACAATATTCCTGTTCCACCCTGGCAGATTATAAGCAATATAGATGATATAAATCTTGCTTTTCCTGTTATAGTCAAGCCATTAAGAGAAGGTTCAAGTGTTGGTATAGAACTTATAAAGAACAGAAAAGATTTAGATAAGGTTGCTTTATTACTGAAAAGATACAAGAAGCTTTTAGTTGAGAAATTTTTTACAGGTATAAATGGAACTGTCGGGATTCTTATTGACAGAGCTTTACCAGTACTTGAACTGGATGTTGTATCAAAAGAATTCTATGACTATGATGCAAAGTATACAAAGGGTGCTACAAGATTTATAATTCCTGCTCGTATTAAAGAAGATATTAGAGAGAGGATAAAAGCAATTGCTTTAAAAATTCATAATATAGTTGGCGCAAGAGGTTTTTCTCGCGTTGATTTTGTAACTGACAGGGAAGGCAACCCGTTTTTTCTGGAGATAAACATTGTACCTGGTTTGACTGAGCTTTCAGATTTGCCTTTTGAGGCAAGACATGCAGGTATTAGTTATAACGATTTAATGCTTTATATTTTGTCTTCTTCACTAAAGGAGGTGTAGTATAACGTGTATTACTGTTCCTTTTGTTTTTCTTTTAGGGTTTATCCCGGGGTTCATATATCTTATTATTGTTTATAAGCTTGATAAATTTGAACCCGAGCCAATAAAATATATATTCATAACATTCCTTTTAGGTATGCTAAGTGTTATCCCTGCTGCAATTGTAGAAATGATTCTGGGATGGTTATTCAGTTTCCATATAGTTATCAATGCTTTGTTTATTGGCTTTGTAGAGGAGTATTTTAAATTCCTCGCTGTTTTTCTTTTTATTTATCGTAAAAAGCATATTTTTAACAGCATAATGGATGGAATGGTTTATAGTACTGCTGCTGCAATGGGTTTTGCCTCGCTTGAGAACATTCTCTATATATTTACGTACGCTAATCAGGGGATTTTTACAATATTTATTTTAAGGGCATTACTTGCCACTATCGGGCATCTTACATTTGCTGCCTGGTGGGGTTATGCTCTTGGGAAAAAGCGTATGGGACAGATTAAGAGTGTGTTGGGAGGAGTAACACTGGCTGCTGTTTTTCATGCTTTTTATGATGCCCTGGTTTTTTCACAATACCTGGCTTTAGGAGCTGTAATCCTTGTAGTTTTTCTTGCTATCCATTTTTTCAGGGATATAAGACACACTCTTAAGAATTCTCCGTTCAGAGATATAAATAAAAAGGAAAAGCCTTTTATTGTAGAAAAGAAAATTGATGTATAGATGTATTTATTAGACTGGTACCTGTAATGTTTTTTTACAATAGATAAGAGCAGATGGTAATTCTTTCTACATAATATTGTTTTTTTTCTTGACAGGTAGAAAGAAATATATAGTATTATTATGGAGGTGAGTATGAAAAAATTTGCTATTTTAATGTTTACTTTTTTGGTTGTTGTATATGCTTATCAGAAGAAAGTTTATTCAGTTGAGATGCGGGACGGGATTAAGCTTCATACAAATGTATTTATTCCTAATGCTAATAGTAAGCATCCTGTTATAGTTATTAGAACTCCGTATGGAGCTGACAAAATGGAGATAAATCTTGGTGGTGTGTGGTTTAATTATTTTTGTGATACCAAGGGCTATGTTGTGGTTATACAGGATACAAGGGGTAGATTCCGTTCTGAGGGAGTTGATTCTGTTTTTCTTGATGACGGATGGAGAGACGGTAAACAGGATGGCTTTGACACCATAGAGTGGATTAATGAGCAAACCTGGTGTAATGGTAACATTGGTACCTGGGGAGGTTCAGCAATGGGTATTACACAGTATCTAATGTCAGGGGCAAAGCCTCCTCATCTTAAGACCTGTCTTGTTTTTGTTGCACCATGGTCAATGTATCATGATTGCGTTATGCAGGGTGGTGAATACAGGGAATATGATGTTAATGGATGGCTAACTGGTCAGAATAGTATGTATATGAAGGATTATTACCTTTCCCATTCTACTTATGATACAGAGTGGGGCTATCTAAATGTTTCTACAAGAAAGGATAGCGTAAATGTCCCAATGTATCATATAGGAGGCTGGTATGATTTCTTTAACCCGGGGAATATAAAAGGATTTATAGATTTGATGTATAATGGTGGAGAAGGGGCAAAAGGGAACCAATATCTTCTTATGGGCCCATGGACACACGGGAGTTTATTATCTAATAAGGCTGGTGAATTGGTATATCCTGATGCTTCAATTAACGGGCTGGATAGTGTTACATTTAAGTGGTTTGATTATCAATTAAAGGGTTTTGGTAGTATTGATGACATGCCGCATGTAAGATATTATCTCATGGGGCCTGTTGATACTATAGGAGACTGGAATAAATGGGTAAGTGCTGATACATTTCCTCCAGCATACAATGTTAAGAAATTATATCTTGGGAATGGTGTATTGGGTTCAGTATCTCAGGAAGGACAGGATACAATTGTTTTTGACCCGGAAAACCCTGTTCCAACGATTGGCGGTAATAATTTAATTCTTGCAGCAGGACCGTATGATTGGAAGGACAATATTTCAAGAGCAGATGTCATTGTTTACTCTACAGGAAAGCTTAATAAGGATATTGAATTTGTTGGTGATGTAATGCTTCATGTATATATTAAATCAAATGTACTGGATAGTGATATAACTGGATTTTTGATTGATAAGTATCCTGATGGCAGGTATATGTTGATTACAGACGGGATTTTAAGATTGAGGTTTAGGAATGGATACGAAAGGGAAGAGCTTATGAGCCCGGAAGAGGTCTATGAAGTGGAGGTTTATCTGGGGACAACTGCATATAAGATACCTGCAAACCATGAGTTAATACTTGCTGTCTCATCCTCAAACTATCCGAGATTCGCAGTAAATCCGAATTCAGGAGAGGAAATGCTTAATGAGAAGGATACCTTAATAGCAGAAAATATTATTCTAAGGGGAGAGCACTATCCCTCTTTTCTATCTATTCATACACCTGATGCTCTTGCCTCGGTTGTAGAGAGAAATGAATCACATATAGAGAATACAAATCTTGATAATCTTAAGGGTAAGATTTTTGATATTACTGGAAGAGAAGTGAGCGAAGCTTACACAAATGGAATATATATAAATATTAATGGGAAAAAGGCCACAAAGGTAATAAAAATAAAATAATAAATATTTTTAACAGAAATTTATTCATTGACTTGTTTTCTATATCATATATAATTTATTGATGATAGATTTACATATTCACACACATTTTTCAATAGATTCTAAAGAGAGAGTAGCGCGTATTTGTAAAGCACTTAGAAAAAGGCATATAAATATAGCTGCTTTTACTGATCATCTTGAATTTTTCCCTCTTGATGGTGCTTACGGACTGTATAATTATAAAGAGATTTTTGAAGAGTACAGTGAGTATAGATACTGCACAGATAAACTGCTGCTCGGAGTTGAGACCTCTTATGTTGAGGATTATAAACATCAGTTTGAAGAGTTTTTATTAGCCAATTACTTTGATTTTTCAATTGCCTCAATACATCATGTTGGAGAGAAAATGATATCTGAATGGAGTATTAATTATTTTAAAAAACAGGGTATTGAGCCCTATGTAAATGAGCTTTATATAACTATAGAATCAGGTTTTTTTAATGTATTGGGCCATATTGATTATTTTAAGAAATATCTTTATTCAATTGAGGATTATCCGGAGAGTTTTTATGATTTTTTACCCGATATATTTAACAAAATGATTGAAAAGGATATGGTGCTTGAGATAAATACATCTGGAGCCAGACATTTTCACCGTGAATTTTATCCCAATAGAGAAATTCTAAAAATATATAGAGACAACGGTGGTAAGTATGTTACGATTGGCTCGGATGCGCATAAATTTTATGAGGTTGGGTTTATGATTAAAGAGGCTTTTGAGCTTGCAGGGGAGCTTGGTTTAGTCCCTGTTTATTTTAAAGATAAAAAGTTAAACAAGGAGGTAGTATGAAAAAATTTATGTTTTTTGGTTTAAGTTTAATAGCATTAGGTATTGTTATTCTGTCAACAAACTGTGATATCGGAATCAATGTTAATCTTGAGGTAGCTACCAAACATACTTCCTGGATATACACTGTCAGCGATAGCACTCTTGGTAGTGTTTCTTTTGGAAACGTATATCTTGAATGGACCTGGTTAGCAAAGGTCCCCACAGGAGACAGTGTTGTTATTGAGAGGTCAGTAGGGAATAAGAACAATTATCAATTTGCAGGTTCTGTTGCTCCACTGGATACTGTGATGTCATTTACAGATAAAGATTCCTCTGCTATACAGCCTCAAAAGACAATATACTACAAATTAAGCCTTGCTAAAGGCAGTGATGTAACTACTGTGACAACATTTACTGTAAAGACCTTGCCGGGAATAGAGATTACATCCCCCGGGTTTGTCACTTCCTTTGATAACGATTCTATAGATGTAGTTTTTAATACAATAGAAGAAGAGCAGGGTAAATTAATAACCTCATATAAGGTAAGAATTTTTAAGGCTTCATATCCTGATACTGTTTCAGCTGTTATAGATACTACTTTAAATGTTGCTTCAGATGCTAAGGAAGTAAGGTTAAAAATCGGAAGAGGCGATAAGATTAGTGAGAATAGCGTTTATACTGTTACAGTAACAGCTTCTCGTCTTATTGAGCTTATAACGGATACTTCTATAGGAAATCTAACTTTCTTTTTAATGGAAGGGAGTAAATAATGAAACAGAATACCAAGACATTTCTTATATCGTTTTTTACTTCTTTAGGAACAACGTTGTTTTTGCTTATTATTTATGTTGTTATAACCAGGATTATACCAGCTTTTTTGCATCCACGCGTAGAGGTTCCTTCTTTTGTAGATATGAGTATCCCAATGGCTCAAAGCAAAGCACAGGAAAAAGGTATATACATTAAGGTTACAGACAGCATATTTTCTGAAAAGGATAAAGATGTGGTTGTTTCACAAATCCCTGAAGAAAAAAAGATTATTTATAAAGGTGATACAGTGTATGTAATCAAGAGTAAGGGAAAGCCTTTTGTCATGGTTCCTGATGTTAGAGGTCTGTCTCTTAATCAGGCTAAGGAGGAGATTATAGCTGCTGGATTAATTATTAATGATATTGAAGATGTATATGATAATGAGGTGCCTACTGATACTGTTGCAGGTAGTATACCGGAGATCGGGAAGGAGGTTGAGAAAGGTTCAAGAATAACATTACTTATATCAATTGGGCCTGAAATGGTAGAGGTTCCAAATATATTGCATAAGAAATTTGACAAAGCAAAGACGATTCTGGAAAATGCAGGTCTTGAGGTTGGTACTATTAGAAGACGTGTTACTACTGAATATAACAGAAATTATGTTTTAAGACAAAGACCACGTGCTGGTGATAGTGTTAAAAAAGGTACTAAAGTTAATATAACCCTGTCGGATGTGTTGCCATGAAAGAAAAGAGAGTTAAAGATAAGAAAGGTTGTTTAATAACTATTCTATTTGGTTTAGCAGGAATAGTTGTATTTTTTATCTTTGGGCTTTTGATTGTAAATTACATAGTAATGCCTCTTATTATACACGGGAAAGGTGTTGTTAAGATTCCAGACGTTGTTGGCATGAATAAGGAGGAAGCAGTAAAGATACTTTCTAAGGCAGGTCTTAACCCTGTGATATATACTGAAAAACCGGACACAGCTATGCCAAAGGATGCTATTATCGAGCAGAATCCTAAAGCAGAGCTTGAGGTAAGAAAGGGTAGAAGTGTTTTTCTTACCGTTAGTAGGGGACCTGAATTAACACGCTTCCCCTATTTAATTGGTCTGTCTATAGAAAAAGCTCAACAGATACTTGAGAGGAATGGTTTTACAATAACTCAGATTGATACAACACTTTCAGATTCTATAGACCCGGGGATAGTTGTTAGTACATCTCCTCCACCTGATAAGGAGGTGAGTAAGGGAATAGCTGTGCGTATTACTATAGCTGGAGGAACGACTGAGAACCTGTTCATGCCCTATCTTGTTGAGCTTACCTTTGATGAGGCAAAGGATATAATTGCGAGGGAATCATTGTATCTTGCTCCTCCGACATTCGTTAATGAGGAAGGGAAAGAAGGTATAGTAATTTCACAGATGCCTGATTTTGGGGTTAAGATTGAAAAAGGAGATACAGTATATCTTACGGTCGGTAAAGAGTAAGAGGTGAAGATATTTGCGTCTATCTTAAATATTCCCTGGCTTTCTTTAAAAAAAGCCCTTTTGTCTCTTAAGGAAGGTGGCATAGATGGTATACATCTTGATATAATGGATGGACATTTTGTAGATAATATAAGCTTTGGCCCATGGATAGTTGAGGTAGTTAGAGAGGTCCTGCCTGAAACTCTGTTAAATGCACATCTGATGGTTACAAATATAAGAAAATTTGCAAGGAAATTTATAGAACACGGAGTAAAGGATATAACAGTCCATGTTGAAATTGTGAGTTTAGACGATATAAAGTTTATTAATGATATTGGTGGAAGGGCATACATTGCACTAAATCCTGAGACTGATATAGTAAAGCTTAATAGCTTTTATAGGTTTGTGGAAGGGGTTCTTGTGATGAGTGTTCATCCTGGTTTTGGAGGACAGAGATTTATCCCTTCAACCTTTCAACGTATAGCTTCTATTAGGCATGAGAATATATGTGTTGATGGAGGAGTGAATCTTTCAAATATAAAAGACGTTTTTCAAGCAGGGGCTAAAAGGGTTGTAGTTGGTTCTGCAATGTTTAAAGAGGAAGATATACAGGCTACAGTAAGGAGATTTAAGAATGCTTGAAGGTCTTAAAGATGGTTTTATAAAACTAAAACGGCGTATAGCTGGATTTGGGAACTTGAGCGACAAAGAAATTGCTAAGATAAGTGCTCAACTACGAATAACCTTACTTGAGGCAGATGTATCTTTAAGAATAGCAAGGAAGTTTATAAATCATATTGAGGAGCGTCTGGGAGAGGTAAAGGTCTCTGCTGGGTTTTCGCCGTATAAACAGGCTTTGAAAGTTATATATGATGAACTCAAGAATTTTCTTGGTTATCATGAGAAGTTAAAATTTAAGTCTACTCCGGGTAAGCTTCTTATTGTCGGGCTGCAAGGAACAGGTAAAACAACCACATGTGCTAAATTAGGCTCATTATATAAGGCATACAAACCTCTTCTTGTAGCCGCTGATGTGAAAAGGCCTGGAGCCAGAAAACAGCTTCAAAATCTTGCCGAAAGAGCAGGGGTAGGTTTTTTTGATAGCCTGGGAGATAATCTTAAGACAGTTAAGAAAAGTCTGGAATATGCAAAACAAAACGGGTACGGACTTATAATCGTGGATTCAGCAGGAAGATTGCATGTGGATGAGGAGCTTTTGTTGGAGTTGAAGCAAATCAAGAAGGAGTTTATACCTGATTATACAATTGCTGTTGTGGATGGATTGGTTGGACAGGATGCTCTAAGGCAGGCAAAAAGCTTTAATAATGAAATAGGTCTATCTGCAGGTATTATAACGAAGATGGATGGAGATAGTAAAGGTGGGGTTGCTTTATCATTTAGAGAAGCTACAGGTGTGCCTATCCTTTATCTTGGTGTTGGAGAAAAGATTGATGATATTGAGAGATTTGATCCTGCACGCATAGCTTCGAGAATTTTGGGTGAAGGTGATATTGCCTCTATGATGGAGGAAATGCAGAAGGTTGTTGATCATGAGTCTCAGATTAAAATCAGGGAAAAGATGAAAAAGGGGAAGCTCAATTTTAACGATCTTATGAAGCAGATTGAGATGATTGAGAAGATGGGAGATTTAAGGAAGCTTATAGAGAAATTGCCTCAAATGCCAAAGGGCATGGATTTTGATCCTGATGAGATAAAAAGGACAAAGGCTATTATACAATCTATGACTAAAGAAGAAAGGGAAAATCCGGAGCTCTTGAATGGTAGCAGGAAAGCGAGAATAGCGAGAGGAAGCGGTACAACTCCTCAGGATATAAACATGATGTTAAAGCAATTGAAGCTTTTACAAAAAATGGGTAAGGATATGCTTGGAGGAGGAGGTACTTCTGCTTCGCGTAGAAGGAAGAAAAAACGGAAAAAAAGAAGATGAAGCGAGCTATTTTTATCTTAATACTTGCAGGATGTGCTCATAAGGCGTTGCCTCCATCTCAGGATATTTTTTCTCCCTGGCTTTCAAGGGCAACTTCTCCTGACAGAAATACACTGATACTTGTTTTTAATGAGCCTATTGATATAGATTTTTTAAAAAAGAACATTAAGCTTATTGCAGAGGAAAGGTCTGTAAAGCCTGTATTAATAGATTATTACAATGCGAGAAGGGAAAGCCCAATAATTTATCTTCCTGAGCTTAAATCAAGGGTTATATATATAAAAGGGCTTGTGAAGGATACTGCAGGTAATATAGCTCATATAAAAAGAAAGGTAGTGCTTTCTAAACGTATTGATACAATTGCGCCAATTATAGCTCGTATGTATCCTTCTTCTTTTTCATCTCGTATTAAGCCATCTGTTAATCTCTCTCTTGTTTTTAATGAACCAGTTGATACAGGCAGTTTAAAGGAACTCTACATCGCACCCTATACAAATACTGTAAAAAGGATAAGAAAATCATGGACAGAGTTGAGGTATTTGTTGTGGGATAGTACAGCTAAGGGCATGTTTTCAGTTGTTGTCTTGAAAAACATAAAGGATATAAAAGGGAACGGAACAAAATTGCCCTATGAGGTTCATTTTACATCAGATTCAGTATTTCCTCAGAAATATGCTGTTATCTACATTAAGGATACATTAAACCCATATTACTTTGCTCTTACAAGGGGCGATAGTATACTTTACTTCGGAGTAATATCAAAGGGAAAGGGGATTTCATGGCGTTTTGTAATAGATGACAGTGTTTACGTATGGAATAGCAATAAGAATGGCTTTAAAGGCAGTATAAAGCAGGAATCAACATACCTTAAAACGCCTTTAGGAAAACTCCCTCAAACAATAAAACCATTACTATTAGACTAAAACAACTACCTATAATACTTCGCATTATAGAAATTCTTACCCTTATAATTATGTTGATACCAATACCATATTCCTGGCTTCATAAAGAGCATCCTGTGGTCCTTATAGATAATTCAGAGAGCATGAGGGGAAAGCTTAATAAAAAAATTCTTAAAAAGCTTACTCATAAAGGTATAGAATATTATATATTTGGTGATAGCGTAAGAAAGGGCATGCTTAATTTCTCTGATACAATGACAGACTTTAAGAAGGTGTTTACATGGATAAAAAGGCATAGACCTTCCCAGGTGCTTATTGTATCTGATGGGCTTTTTACTGATACAGGAAAGATAGAGCCTTCTGTTCCGGTTTCTACATACATGCCTATTATGAAAACAAAGCCTGTGCATATTGATATTTTTACGGATAGAGACCAGTATGCAGCTGGCGATACAGCAGTTATTAGACTTCAGGTTTCATCAGAAGAGGATGTTGATGTGCTTTTTCATGTGCAGGGGAAAAAAGAGAGAAGGTTTCACATAAGAAAAAGCATGGGCATACAGGAATTTGTAGATACAGTTATCCGCAAAAAAGAAGGCATGTTCAGGGTTCATGCATACGCAGTGTTAAAGGATAGTGTTGTTGCGAATGCAGTAAAAAATATATTCTTTAAAAAACACAAAATAACAGTGTTGTACCTTTCAAAGAATCTTTACATTTCAACACACTGGTACATTTATGGGTTTTCTAATATTGAGGAGCTTAAGTCCTATTACTATATTCTTTTGAAAAAACCAGTAGGCAAGCTTCCAGCACACGTTGATGTTATTTTTATTGATAAGGCAGATACCGGGGCGTTTAGAAGTGTGCTTAAAAAGTATAAAAATGCAGGCTTATGGATACATGAAGGAAAAGATGAAGGCCAAAGCAATAACATAAGAGGAGAAATAACAGGACTTTTGCCATCGCTTAATGAATCAGTGGAAGAAGTAAAGGAGTATATTTCTCAAAGGGGTTTTAAAACGTACGATTTTTCACTATTAAGTATTGGGAATGAGGCTTTTTTTGTTTATTCGCTTAAAACACGTATGATAGTGAAGGATAGGATTTCTATGTTGTACTATGTTCACTTTAAAAATCCGTACATCTTTACAAAAGCCTTAAAAGACGTGGTTAAGTTCATTTCTGAGAAAGGTAATATTGTTAAGTGTAAACTTGACAGCCTATACGCTTATACACCACAAAGCCTGAATTTTACAAGTATGGTTGAGGTGGATGTTAAAGTGGATTCGAGTACCTTACCTGTTGTAAATAATAATGGCATATACTTAGTTGATATTCCTGCACTGTCTGCAGGATACCATACAGTCTCGTTTATTGATAAAAGAGGTTTTATTGTTAAATCCTGTAGAATAAAGGTTCTGGATATCCCGAGGGAAAAGAGAAGAAAGGGCTATGATCCGTTTTTCCTTGAGACAATACCTAATAAAACAGACGGTAAAACTCTTTCAGCTATTGATGAATTTCCTTTAAAGCTTGAAAGAGAGCCTATTTATCTTAAGAACTTTCTTTTGCTCTATATTTTGCTCTTCATAGTATTTATCTCTGAGCTTATTATAAGGAAACTTACACATCAGGTATGAGTGAATTTTTCATAAACCTGAACCTTCCCAACTGGTTAATAGTTCTTATCATTTCAGCCTTTCCTGTTGTTGAGCTAAGAGGGGCGATACCAGTAGGTGTGCATGTTTTGGGCATGAGTTATCTAAAGACAATTGTTTTTGCTATTATAGGCAATATTTTGCCTGTTCCTCTTTTGCTTGTTTTTTTTAATGGGCTCTTGAATGTTAGCAAAAAAACATTTTTAAAAGGCATAGTTGAGAGGTATGAGGCATATCTTGAAAAAAAGCAGAAACTTATAGATACCTATGGCTTAATAATGCTCTTTTTGTTTGTTGCTATTCCTTTGCCAGGTACAGGTGCGTGGACAGGAAGTATTCTTGCGAGTTTGGGTGAACTTTCTTTTCTACGCTCATTTATTACAATTGTTCTGGGGGTTTTGGGAGCTGCCTTGTTGGTAACTCTGTTTTCATTTTTTGGTATATGGGGACTTGTAGGGGCTGTGGTGCTTTTTGTTCTTTCTTTTTTCTTTCCTAAACTTATGGTATTTTTTAAAAAAAGGCTATAAGGAATAGATACGGAGGAGAAGTAAAGTTTTTTGTTTGTACTCAGCTCCATTTTGGAAATATTCTCTAATAAGTACTGTCCCTCTTGTAAAATAAGTGAGAACTAAGAAGTAATCCCCAAAAAAAAGAGGGGGGATGAAGAAGATACTACCCTGCTACCAGAAAAGGGAGATAAAAGGAAAGCAAGAAGTTTTTACATAGCTCAAAAGACAAAACCCTCTAACAATCCAAAAACTGTATTGATTTTGTGCGTATACTATAGTTATAGTTTCCAATTATACTAAATAATTTTGCTTGACTTTTTTATGATTATATGTATAATTACAAAAAATAAAAAAGGAGGCGAATGGCTAAAAGTATTAGTATTAAGAAGGCTCAGAGAAGAAATGCAGTTAAAAGAGCTTTAAATAAAGCAAGAAGAACAAGACTTAAGAATGCTTTAAAGAAATTCTATGCAGCAGAGAATAAGGCAGAGCTTTTAAAAGAAGTACAGTCAATTGTTGATAAAAGTGCTAAGCATAGAATTATTCATAAAAACAAAGCATCAAGAATAAAGTCAAGACTCTTTAGACTGGTAAACCAACCTTCTGCATAAAGAATTTATGTGAACTAAAGGGGATGGGAGGAATATTTTTAAAAGGTGCGAACTTTACCTCAAGTGCATCGCTTGAGGCTTGTGGTGTTCCTTTAACATATTTTAAAAGAAATCCCAGAGATAGAATCCACCCATAAAGATATGATTCCTCGGCAAACACACCTATTGTCTTCTCAACTGTTGTTAAAATACCTGTTTCTTCAAGAAATTCCCGTATAACAGCCTGCTCCGGGGTTTCACCAGATTCCATAAATCCACTGGGAAGTGCCCATGAACCTTTATCAGGTTCAATACCGCGTTTTATAAGAAGTATTGAGTTATTATTAATTAGAATACCACATACGGCAGGAAGTGGGTTATCATAGTATGTTTTGTTACATTTCTTACAGTACATCCTATCTCTCTCATCAAAGATTGTTGTAAGCCTTTCTCCGCATTGAGGACAGAAGGTAAACTTCATTCTATATTGACCTTATCATTTTTTATTGTTAATGAGTGTATGTTATTATCCTTATAAATATTTATTAGCGTATCATTTATGACCTTTAAACTATCAGGTACAATGTTAAGAATCAGTCTTTTGTTTATATATATTTTGTTTTTCTCACATGTATATATGAATATTGTATCCCTCTTTGAAAGTGCAGATAACTTCTGTGTTATGTTTGGTTCTGTGGATGCATTTATTACCCAGCCTTTATTTAAAAGTTCCTTTGTTTTCATTGCGTCTTTTTTGCTTATAAAGTTGCCCAGTCTTACCCTATAAAGTCCCTGTTCTTCCAGAATAAAGATTGGTAGATTAAAGTTTTTGTATTGCGATATAAGATGCAGGGCATTTTCTTTGCTTGAGAATGCTCCTATTTGTATTTGATATGATGATGATATAGGAGTGGTTATCTGGTTATCACTATCTTTAGGTTTTACTGTAAGCTCGTTGTTTTTCAAAACGTATTGAAAATCGTTTAGAACGAACATGCTATTTTGTGGTAAAGAGGTAGTTTTCCCTGAAGGCAGTAATAATGTATACCATTTTTTCTGCTTTTTAAACCTTATCTCCTTGTTGGATAGGAAACTTCTATCTATTTCACCCTTTATGGTAATTGTTTTTCTTGTTATTAGATTTACAACATATATAGTATTGTCATTAAAGGCTATATAGTATTCTTCTATGCCATAGGCATTTTTGATATGTGTTCCTTTAACAATTAATAAACTGTTTATATAGATATTTCCGTTTTTTATGCCTACGACAGAATTTTTGTAAGCGTACATATATTTTTTATGCTCTATATTAATCTTTTTAAGCTTGCCTTTATTTATGGGGGTGAAGATATATGCTTTCTTTCCCTTAAATATTAGTATGCCTCCTTTGAATTTGCCTGCGACCTGAAAGCTTTCATCCATGAGATAACTGTAATAGGGTTTAATAGTAGTAAAGCTTTTATATACAAGAAATCCATCCGAGCTTACTACCACGATTAAATGCCCTATGCTGTATATTTTCCCTCCAAGGAGGGTGGAAGGATAAACAAGTGATTTGAGTGTAGGTCTATAAACCATTATCCCTTGATCTGTTAAGAAAAAGAATTTATTGCTTTCTTTGATATAATCAAATGAAATTACATTGCCAAAAAGTACCTTTTTGATTATTGTATTACCTTTTAATTTGTATACTATATTGTCTTTTATAAGAAAATTGTCAAAAAGAAATAATTTTGAGAATAAGAAAAGAATCAATCTACGACTGCATCGGTATTGAGCATGTATAGAAGTGGGTTAACAGGAACATTGTTGACCCTTACTTCATAATGGAGATGTGAACCTGTTGTTCTCCCTGTCGCACCCATAAGTCCAATTACCTCTCCTCTTCTCACTATCTGTCCCTGCTTAACAAGGATAGCAGAAAGATGTGCATAAAAGGTCTTAATCCCGTATTCATGATCTATTTCAATGCTCAATCCGTATCCGGATCTTGAGCCTGCAAAATCTATCTTCCCGTCTGCTGATGCCATAATAGGTGTTCCTGTAGGACCAGCAATGTCAACTCCATTATGCATTCTTATTCGTCTTGTAATTGGGTCTATCCTATATCCGAATCCGCTCAATAGCCAGCCGTTGCATGGATATATAGACGGGGTTCTATCAAGTATGTATTTTTTTTGAGAAATAACCTGATTAATTGTATCAAAACTTGATTTTTCAAACTTGATTTTAGCATTTAATTCTTCAACTTTTGTATCTATTATTTCAAGAAGATGCGCATTTGCTGGATTTATTCTTTTTATAGAATCAGTATAGATATCTTTGTCTTTAGGACCACCCATACCCAGTTCTCTTGCATCAGGGTCAATAACATCAATGTTATTAGTAACCCTTAGTTTAATATCATGTTTTTCAATGACAGCAATGATATTAATAAGAGAATCTATTTTATCTTCAAGCAGCTTATATTTTTCCTTTAAAAGTTTATTTTCAGCTCTAAGCTTTTTTAAAGATTGTCTATCTACCTCTACGCTTACACGTACGAAAATAGAATATATAGATACTATAAAGAAAATACCAATCAAGGGTAATGCAATCCATATGAGGAATTTAGGAATTATAAAGTGCCGATTCCTTTTAGACCCGTCGTCAATAATTATATTAACCCTCTTCATCAGGATAATTATATATCTTATTACAGGTTTGTCAAGGAAAAAATTACTATTTTATTCTTTCTCCAAATATAATTCGTCCTAACCTTATAATATTTGCTCCTTCTTCTATCGCTGGCATATAAGAATTACTCATGCCCATTGATAAATATTTTATTTCGTGTAGTTCTTGAGTTTTTTTAAATAGCATATTCATTTTTTTGAAATAGTTCCTTAACGTATGTATATCAGTATTAGGCCCCATTGTCATAAGACCTTCTAATTTAAGATTAGACAAGTCCTTTATTTTTAAAACAAGGTCTGATAGGTTTTCAGGAAAAATACCGTATTTCTGTTGTTCTTTGGCTATATTTATTTCGATAAAAACAGAAATACTTTTATCTATCAGTTTTGCTGCTTTGTTTATATTCTCTGCTTTTTTAAGGCTGTCTATAGTTTCTATGGTGTTAAATATTTTTACAGCCTGCTTAACCTTGTTTGTCTGGAGGTGGCCGATCATATGCACTGAAATTATTTCTTTGTTTATCCTCTTGTTTTTTAACATACTTACTGCTTCCTGGACATAGTTATGTCCCAGCAAGGTTATACCAGCATCTATTACTTCAAAAATCTTGTCCAACGGTTGAGATTTGCAGGCAGCAAGTACTTTAACGTGAGGGGGGATGTTTTTTTTTATGTTTGCAATACGCTCTTTAATACTCATAGTTGAAATTAAGACCAAGAATCTTTTTCATATCTTCTTCTGTTACCATTTCATAA
>JALVRC010000116.1 GCA_027025255.1 Caldifarciminota bacterium | reverse complement strand
GTATTATAACAATACCTAAAAATTCCTTTTTCCATATATATATACCGTACAAACTAACTATCAAACCTGCAATAATTGAAACATACTGAACAATTACAGCTGAAATACTTGCCACATCCTTTCTTACATTATTTTTATGAGAAAGATAAATGAGTCCTGCAAGCTGCCAGAATTTACCTGGTAAATACTTACCAAAAGAAGAATAATACCATATAGACAGAGCAGACAAAAACTTAAGCTTTTGTTTTTGAAAAACTATAGTCCTGTGCCACAAAACAAGGGATAAAAACTGACCGAGCAAAAACAATAAGAATGAAATAAGCATGTAAAAAACGTTAATTTTCAATGAGGCAGAGAGTATCTTCACGCTGTTTATATACATTATCTGGAAAAGAAAATAAAAGATGGCTATTACAATAACTACAACAAAAGCGTTTTTTAAAAATTTCTTAAATTTCGGACTCACAGTATTATAACCTTTTTAAGAGATTCCCCGTCTTCACCTATATACTTTATAAAATATATCCCCGGACTGAGTCTTATTGTTCTTACAGCATCTATACTTGTTTCATAAACCCGTCTGCCTGATGTATCGTATATAATAACCTCTTTTGCCTCAAACGGGAATATCTTTAGTTCATTAAGCACGCATGTTTTATTCTTAAAATCATTATTTTTATACATAACAAGCGTATCAAGAGAGGTTTTGACAAGCATTATAAACACTCTATCTCCCTCTCTATATGAGTTAAGCTGTTTATTTGAAAGATAGGCTGGCAAATGCAACACATTATCCCTATCTTCAATAACAAGGGTTATACTGTCTTTGGGACAGGATAAAGGTATCATAAGTCTATCTGGCTCATCAATGTATGGAAGCAATTCAACCTTATCAAGCGAAGAAAGATAGAGACCAAAGTCATCTGCAAACATCCAGCCTGTCCGAGGATAATGCTCCTCTATATATGTAAACGTGCTGTCAATTATGTGAAACTTCTCAGTGTCCCCATACCATACCCATAGCATTGGATGGCCTGCAAGAAGTGTAAAATATCCCTTTTCAACATGTGATGCCAGCACAGATACACTGTCCGGTTTATCTCCTGCCCATTTTGACTGTATAAGCCATAAATCCCTCTCACCATAATAAACATGCATCATAAAATTGCTGTATATATCCTTTCTAATCATGTAATCCTGTATGATAAATCCATTGTTTAATAGATTCTTCAGTAATGGCGCTGTAGTTCTGAACCCAGGAGCCCTGTAGAACCTTGGCTTACCCCATGCAAGACCAAGCTTAAGGAATATATATTTTATACGCATGAATGTTGAATCACATACAACAGGGTTATTGTACTGAAATTCCCATGAAGGAACAAAGTTTGATTCACTATCTGAAGGTGTATGATGAAGTCCATGCAGTCCTAAATGTATTCTATGCTCGTAGCCCAGCTTAACAATATTTCTATCAAGCCTCTCAAGCCATTCTACATAATCTTCCGGCGCCATTAAAAGATTTCTGCTCTTTCCCTGTACAAGCCACCATCTCCTCTCCCATGGATTTAAGACATCTGTACTGTCGTTTATAAGGTCCAGAAGAAGAACAAAACCTATCTTCATATCTGGATGTCTGTTTAAAAGCTTTATAAAAAGCCTGCCAACAGGTGACGTAGTATCATCTTCATTATGAGGATACCTGAATGGCTGCTTATTCCATTCAAATGGTATCTCATCAAGAAAAATAGACATAAGAGCTTTGTACGGATAAGGAAAGGGAGAAAGATACACATGATATTTGTCCATCCATAAACTATCACTATTCAACATTACATAGAAATCCCTCTCGTACTTCCTCTCTTGAATAATATACGGCAAAAAATTAGGCCTTATTACCTTAAAAACATTTATAAGTCCCATTGAAGAACTCAATGTAGTGTTTTTTATATATACATTATTCTCTGTTGTGGATGGATTGTTTGAAAAGATATGCACATAAACGCCGTTTTTCTTCACAACCATATGAGGAGTATAAGACTGCACGAATTTGATAACTGTATTCTGCTGGATATGCAATATTTCACCTGTATGATTATAAAAATTTACATAATCAAAGCTTAAGAATTTATTATGAAGAACAATGCTGTCTGGCAGATAAAAATCCTCAAGAGCCCTTAGAGTATATTTCTCATGAAAAACCCCGTTTATTAGTTCGTAAAGCACATCTATCTCAACTGGAAGTATATCATCTCTGTATTCAAAATCTTTTATAACTGCCCTTGCCCTATTATTAGTCCTCTCCATAATTATAAAGGTATTAGCCTTATACGGATCAATAGAAGGAGATAAAAGCTCTTCCCATACGCTCATTCCATTTATTGAGAGTATCTCTCCAATACTGCCTTCATTGCTGTTTGTTGCGATGCTGACACTGTTCTTTCCGTCAAATAGCATAAGGGCAGAAAGTATATATATCATCTTATAATCACCTTTTTAATGCCTTTTGCAGGATTTATATATATCCCATTACAAAGGGTATTAACCCTTCTTCCGGAGATATCAAACCATGCATTTACTTTCTTTCTAACATCCCTATGCTCTGTAAAGGAAGCATCATACTCAACAAAATATCTATTCAACCCTTCTCCAACAGTGCAAACTGTCAACGTATCATTTTGAAGATATACCCTGTTTACCTTAGTTTTAAAGGGAATATGCCCTTCTTGTCTGCCTGTTATACTATACAAGTACACGCCATCATACCACGAACCTACAGCAAATAACATCTGTGAAAAATCAATTGTTTCTGGATAGGTTGAAAGCACAAGAAACGTATCAACAACCCCTGTACTAATATTATACCTTAGAACTCCGCTTTGCCTGTCAACTATATACACACTGCTGTCAGCCATTAGTAAATCAACAAGACAGCCTTCTATAGCAATACTTTTCACAAGGCAGGGATTATATGGGTCTTTAATACTGTAAATTTTAAGCCCTTTCTCTCCATCAGCTATATAGAGCTTATCATTGTAAGCCTTTGCCATATAAGAAACATCATCTGACGTAATATGATAAATAAGGTAAGGTGTGGCTTTATCAAGACTATATATATAAACACCTTTATAAAGTGCGCTTACTATCAATAGCTCCTTATATATATCCATCCTTGTAAAAAGTGAAGAACTTATACTGTCCATTACATTAAAACAACTGTCATATATGTATAAACCTCCACTCTCAAGCACGTAATAATTATTATTATACTTTGCCATATCAAAAAAATTGCCGTCAGCACGCTTTATAATTGAATCTTGGCTGTATAAAGAATAAATCCCTCTTTCCAAAAGAAAGTTGTTATTGCAAAAAGCCCTTACTGAACCAGGTACAGATATGTGTGCCTTTTCTATAAGATTTTCATCAAATATATGAAGTCCGTCGAACTGCGTTCCTACAGCTATTGAGCTCTCAAATAACGACACAGAAAGAGCAATATCCTCAAAGAAAACCGTATCAATAAGGGATGGCCATTTTAAAGCATGTATATCAACAATATTCAATCCATTCCTGCCATCAGCTATATAAAGCCTATCTTTGTATTTTAAAACATCATAAGCATAATAGTATGTATCAAAAGAAGAATAATGCTCAAGGCTATCCTGTATAAGAATAATATCCACTCCATATTTGCCTGCTGCAACATACATAATTGAATCCTCAATAAACAAACTGTTAGCAGAATACGCCCTCCATTGAGAAATATCCCTTATATAATGCTCCTTTAAAACCAACCTGGGAAGGCTATCTTTGAAAAACGCATAAATACCGCTATTTCCTGATGCCACATAAATTATATCCTGAGAAGAAGCAATGTCTTTCACATATATATTAAAATAGCTTAAAACTCCTGTATTATTAAGAACAAACAAAGAATCACCGCCTGCAACATAATACCCGTCTGTGTAAATACATTTTTTTGCCTTAATATCAGCTATTGTGTCAAGTGTATTCTCATACGTAAATATACCGCTATTACTTGCTATAATAATAGCATCTCCCATAAAGGAAAGCCTGTTAGAATTTACATAGAGAGGAACATATTTAAGGCTTGAACCATCATAAATAACAATACCTCTTCCGCTGGAAAAGACAAGATTATTACTGCTTCTAACATCACCCACAGGCCCAAATGGCCATCCTGCAATAGGATAGAATAAACCAGAAATTATGTAATTAAGCACATATTAGTATATGCAAAACTTATGAACTGTCAAGAAAGAAAAAAATACTACTTTAATATAGTTTTTAATTATTTGTTTTTAAACTAAATTTTAACCCTTGACAAAAATAAAATTTTATGTATAATAAATTCATGGGGAGTTTTATATGAAAAGTTTGTTATATGGGAGGTTATGATGGATAGTTATACAGTCTCTCTAAGTAAAGAGAGCAAGAAAAGTACTATACTATACTATAC
>JALVRC010000115.1 GCA_027025255.1 Caldifarciminota bacterium | reverse complement strand
AACCGATTTTAACACCTACATGAAGTTATCAAATGCCAGAGAAGGAGATGGGGCATGTACAAAAAATGATACTATATTCTTATCACCGTTAAAGTACCTGTTAAAAAGAAATAGATTAAATACAATTATATTACATGAACTTTCTCATATAGCCTTAAAGAAGTTTAAATTTAATCTATGGAAAGAAGAAGGAATTGTTCTTTATATTACAGGAGAAGGCAAAAAATTGGAAAAGACATTACATATAAACGTATTAAAAGATACGTTAAAAATAAATACATATCTAAAGAGCTCCAAGAAACATTTACGACTAATAGGATATTTAAGTGCATATAATATAATAAAACAATCTGATAAAGATTTTTTATTTGTAAAATAAAAAACTTGACAAACACGGAAAAACGTATATACTTAACCGACATTAAAGGAGGTAAGCATGAAAAAGATATTCATATTAAACGTGATTATAGTTTCAATAGTCTTTGCCCAATGGCATACTCCGGAAAATGTCTCTAATAGCAATGGCAACTCTTATCTGGGACATTCAGCTGGCTGGACAGTAGCATGCGATACTAATAACAATGTTCATATTACATGGTATACAGAAAATGACTCCCCAGGCATTAAATACATGTTGGTTCCAGCATCAACCCATAAAAGCGGCACAGTAGAGAATGTTGAGACAGGCCCTAATTACCTTCACCCCTCCATAGCTGTAGATAGTAATAACCTCCCTTATGTTACATGGTTTCACAATGATAACTCTGATGATAATAGGATTAAATACAAGGTGAAAAACGGCTCTTGGCCATCAAACCAGGATGTGATGAACGGTCTTAATCCTGCTATTGCAGTATCACAATCAGGTAATGCATATATTGTAAGTCATGACAATTATCATTTCTATTATAGAACGAACCAGGGTGGAACATGGGACAGTATAAAAACAATGAATCCAGAGCCTGACAGCTATTATCCAAAATTCCCTCCAACAGTAGTATACAATGAAAATACAAAAGATGTATTTATAGCTGGATATTCTGTATCTGACCATTCTGGATCTCCTGATCATGAATGGCTTCTTTTATACCGTATTCCCCATGGCACAGATTCACTTTCAGGACCTGTTTATGCTGCTGACAGTGCAGGAGGTGCTTATCTATCAATGGTTATTGAAAATAATAACATCCACATCTTTTATGAACATAGTTTAGGGCATCATTATGTTTATCATGTGGTATCATCTGACAATGGCGTTACATGGTCATCTCCTGAACAGATCAGTTCTAATGACCCAGAAAGTAAAATATCTGCTACTGTAAGCTCTTCAGGGAATATATGGGTTGTATGGGATGATAGCTATCCCTATCTCTATTACAATGTATACGATGCTGCGACCTCTTCTTGGCTTGGAGAACAAAAGATTATATATGATAGTGAAGAAGTACACGGACATTATCCCAGTCTTACAAGCGATAGAGATGGAAATATACATGTAGTATATGAACATAACAACGATATATACTATATCTGGTATACAAACTCATCTGCAGTAGGAAAAAGGGAAAAAACTTCCGAAGAGATGGTTATATTAAAAGATGACAAACTTTTTTACAACACAGGCAATAGGACAAAAGGAAAGTTAAGTATTTACGATGTAACAGGAACCGAGATTTTGAAGAGAAACGTAATAAACAGAGGACAATTAGATATAAGTAACCTCTCTCAAGGCATATACTTTATAAAATTTATAATAGGACATAACACCTATATCCATAAAATAACAGTAGTAAAGTAAAAAACAGGCTTAAAAACTCGGCGATGCAATACCTAAGGTATTGCATCGTTTTTGGCTATTTTTAAATAAATTAGATACTTCCTTACTTAAACAAAAGAAATTTTTCTTCTATTACACCTGTTTTGGTTTTAATTATAAGAAAGTATATACCTGAACAAAGATTCTTACAGTTTACTGTAGATGTTTTAGATTTTATAATCAGTCCTCCGGTTAAATTGTATAGATAGACCTCTTCCATTCCTTCTACTCCATATATATGAAATGAACCATTGTAATATATATTTTCAGTTTTTTGAAAGGCGTCTTCAAGAATTTCTTCATAGAATTCTTCCTTCACATCAACATCTAATGGATGGTCAAAATAATCTTTAACTTCTTCTCCTTTTAAATCTGATTTAGAAAAATAAATATTTGTTCTTATAATATGTGTGCCAGAAGACGGAGACGGAAAAAACATACCAATATCGCCTATTGACTTATTATCACCTGTATCATCAGTCCCATCCGCACTTCCACCCTGTTCATTATCATAGTAGTATATCTTAGGTTCATCTGATATACCTGAATAATCACCAACAGTCAATAAATTAATATAGTCTGTTTTTATCTTAAACCATTTATGCTTAATTTGATTATCATAAACATCATAATGAATGCCGTCATCTATAACACCATCTGCCTGAATACTGCTATTATTTTCATCACTTTCTAAGGAATTAACAGTAAGATCCATTGATGTTCTTACAAAATCTATATTCCCTTCAGGGATTGGAAGTGTATCACCTGGAACCTGCACAAAATTTCTATAATACTCAGTAAGACTATAAACTATCTGCTCTATACCAACTACTTCTACCTTTGTTTTAAGCCATCTTAATATCCTAACCCTACCTTTCTTAATAAGTAATGACTCAGGACTTTGATCCTCCTCAGTAACTGTCCAGGTACCCAGTATACCATTGCCCTGCATTCTAAATTTAGACCTGTCAAGAATATCTGGACCTCTATCTATTGTTAACTCATCCATAAATTTCTTTTCGTTGTCAAACCCTATTCGTATACTGTGATTCAACCATATTGCATCATTACTATCTTCATATCCAACATATTCTTTGCTTAACGTGTCACCTAACTCAGGACATCTGTAAAGATATACAACTTTATTATCACTTGAAAAAGGATCTCTTATCTCAATTTTTACGCGGGGAAATGCTTTACTTTTTTCATAGTTTAACCATATACCTGTACTAATTCCCCCATCTTGAGGTTGAAAAGAAATCTCATCATTATCATCTAACAATCCATCATCAGAAAAGAAAAATGAACCTTCACTGTTCCTTTCATCAATTTGTACTGGTATTTCACTCCATCCAGTCTCTGTATATCTAAATAGATGAAGCTCATGTATAGGGACACCAGCAAATACATTCAGGTTTTCACCTATAATTACAATTGGTTCAAAATCTCTAAAACCATATAAAAAAGACACTAATAAAACAAAAAAAGAATATTTTTTCATAAACTCCCCCTTTTAACCATTAAATATAAGTGTTTTTAAAGTTTTAGCAGTTATATAAGGATTTAACGAGTTTGAAATAACAGAGGATACAGCTATATATTTAACTCCGATATTCAACAACAATTCAATATTTTCAATGCTGATACCCCCAACTAAATAAACGGGTATATTTACATTTTTAATTATTTCCTTGACAGAACTATAAGTAGTTCTAATCTTTTCTTTTGTTATTGATGCAAATGGGCTTGAAAAACCTATATAATCAACTCCTAAAGCTTCATATTCTGCTGCTTTTTCTATATTATCATACACTGAACAGCCTAAAATTTTATCTGTCAAAGCTCTTACATCAGAACAGGGATAGTCTTTCTCCCCAAGATGCACACCATCTGCAACTTCTACTAATTCTATATAATCATTAACAATTACAGGGATATTAACCATTTCCTTTATCTTCATTATATATTTCTTAACTTCCTCTATGGTGGTTTCCTTCATCCTGAGCTGTATCATATCAACACCACCTTTGTAAGCTTTTATAAGAACTTCTTCAAAAGCAAGCTTCGTATTAAAGGGATCAACGATCCAATAAAGTAAAGCCTTATTAATTTTCATTAAATCCTCCCTGTAAATCCTTCTCCTAATTTAAAGGAATTAAAAACATATTTCTTGGTTAAATCTATGGCTTTAGGAATTGCATTTTCTAATGTTAATCCGTTCGTTATATTAACAAGCAAAGCTGAAGCAAAATGACACCCAGTACCATGTACTTCTTTTAACAAATATCTATGCTTAAATGTAGAGATATTATTCTTCTCGACCAGAAAATCATACACAAAATCTCCTTCTTTAAAACCTTTTACAACAATAGCTTTCAACCTGCCATTTAAAAGAAGGGTAGCTAATTCAAAAACATCTTCTCTTTTACTTATCCTACCCCCTGTAAACATTATTAACTCATCAACATTAGGAGTAATAATGTCTACATGATTTAAAAGTTTCTTTATTAAAGATATATTTCCTACCCGATATCCTTGAGCTGTAGTAAATAAAACTGGATCGTAAACTACTACATTATAAAAAGTCTTTAACCTATTAATAATAAAATCGATTTGTAATTCATCCCTTATCATACCCAACTTAATACCATCAATGGGGAAAGATAACACACTGTTTAGTATAC
>JALVRC010000114.1:4062-4515 GCA_027025255.1 Caldifarciminota bacterium | reverse complement strand
ACATATAATAGTCTCTCCATTATGTTTTATCGGTGGGTGTTTTATGCAGATTTTTTTTTTGCAGGGAGAAGAGAGAAATAAAACAGTGTGGTTGATAATTTGTACCTTTGTTATTCCTAAGGGCCCTTTTAGTTTGAGTAATGTATCTTTTGATAGAGAAAATGTATCTTTGGTATACATTGTATTGATGATAGCGATTGAGCCAATATCTTTAAATATAAACTTTTTAAACATATTTAGAAGAAAAAACAAGAACAGGAAGCTAATAAGTACAATAAATTCCCTCAGTTTAATATAATATCTACGTTTCTTCTGCATGAATCGCATGTTCCATTTTTTATTCCAGTGATATTAATATGGTATCCATTTCTTTCTACAAGTAGATTCCCGCATTCAGGGCAGTAAGTATTTTCAAATCCTTTTAAAGATACATTACCTAAAAAAACATAATAA
>JALVRC010000114.1:0-4052 GCA_027025255.1 Caldifarciminota bacterium | reverse complement strand
TTGCAATACTGTAGGCTTTTTTTAGGGTTTCAATTGGTGTTGGATACGAAGCAAATCCATGGTAAGGGAAAAAACGAGATATATGCAATGGGATTTTTTTGCTAATTTTTGAAAGAAAACGGGAAAGTTCATGTATTTCTTCTTCTTTATCATTGTATTCAGGTATTAAGAGAAGCGTGGTTTCAATAGAAACGTGCTTTTTAAACGCGAGTTCAATTGTTTGTTTAACATGTTCAAGTGAGCCTTTTACAATTTTTTTATAAAACTGAGGCTCTATTGACTTTAAATCAATATTCATAGCATCTGTTAATGTTAGAAGCTCATCCAAAGGCTCTGTATTAATTTCTCCGTTTGTGACAACAACATTGTATAATCCATGTTTTCTGGCTTGTTTCATTGTATCTATCATGTATTCAAACCAGACAATGGGTTCAGTGTATGTGTATGCTATACCCTTTGAGCCGTATTTAATAGCAATACTTACTAAATCCAAAGGAGATAGTTCTTTATAAATATGCCTGCCTGAAACAGTTTCTTTGTTTTGACAATAGGGGCATGAGAGATTGCATCCCGGAAGAGCAATAGATAGTATGTTTTCTCCCGGATGGAAATGGAACAGAGGTTTTTTCTCTATCGGATCAATGTTTAATCCTGCTATTTGGTTGTATACAGTAAGGTATAACTCGCCATTTATATTCTTTCTAACCCTGCAAATTCCTGCTTTTCCTTCTTTTATAATGCAATTAAACATGCACAGATTACATTGAACACTATTATTCTTAAGTTTCTTCCAGTATTTAGCAGGTTTATTCATATGTTTCTTCTATGTTAAGATCTTTATCAATAATAATTGTTTTTATGTGGAGCTTTTTTGCTACCTCAAGGATTTTCTCTTTATCATCCATAGCCATAAAACCTGTTGCATAAGCATCAGCTATCATACAGGAATATGATAATACAGTGATACTAACACATGCTCTGCCCGGATATCCTGTAAAGGGATTTATTATATGATGATATCTGATTGAGTCTTTATCATTTTCCTTATGGAAAAAGTATCTTTCATAATCCCCACTTGTTACAACTGCTACGTTTTTTACCTTCAACACCTTTATGATACCTTGTTCTCTCGGATTTTTAATACCAATATGCCAATTCTTTGCCCCTTTAACATAGATATCTCCTCCAATATTTACAAGTATATTTCGTGCTCCCAGTTTATATAGAAGTTTAGCTATCCTGTCCACAGCATAGCCTTTAGCAATTGCTCCAAGGTCTATTTTGCCTCTGATAAGTCTTATTGTATCCTTTTTCACATATAGACTGCCCTCAAGTACTTTGGCCCTTGCTATGTTAATTTTATTTGCCTCAGGCATTTTAAATGAATCCGAATAAAAACCCCATATCGCTTCAAGCGGATATATAAACACAGTAAAGTGCCCGGCAGTATTTTTACTAATTTGTGAGGCTTTTTTGATTACAGCGGCAAATTCACTGTCTATGAGTATTCTATCCTTATTGAGATGGGAGATTAATGAGGTGCTATCAAATACATTGAATTTTCTATCTATCCTTTCAATCTCATGTTTTATTAAACTTTCAGGAATTTTGCTGTCGGTTTTTACTTGAACATATGTAGAAAGGGCAAAAAAGCGTATTTCATCCGTTTTGTTGTTACACGATAAAAAGAGTAAAAATAAGGGTAAAGATTTATTCAACCTTTTTCACATATATGAATTCTACTGGTTTTGTGCTTTTCTTTAAAAGTATAAGTTTATATGGGTATGTAAGCATTGTTATAACAATTTGATTTTTTTCAGGAGCAGTTTCTTTTATGTATATTTTTATGGCTTTTTTCGTCTCGGTTATTTTCTCTATAGAGAGATGATATCCTCCTGTTGGTCTTTCTCCCATGAAGATTCCTGCGAGCATATATGTGTCGAAATCTATTTCCGGAGGGCTGAGCCTTTTGCCACTATTGTCCAGAGCTATGCAATGATTATTCCAGAATTCAGTAAAATTCTTTCTGGTTTTGAAAATTACTGTGCCTCTTTGTCTATAATTTAATGAATATCCCTCAACTATTTTATATTCAATATTTTTTTCATGTTTAAGAAAAGGGATACAGTTTAGTAAAAGAAATAAAGGTAGTATTTTCATTTTTCACCTACATTTTTAAATTCATCTTCCCTATAGGTTGTTAAAGGTAATTCATCCTCAATGTTTTTACCTGATACATAACCAAATTCGTCTCTTGCATGAGCATTAACATAAGTAAATAGCTGGCCAACTTTAATATCCATCGGACATGCTTGCTCGCATAATCCACAGTTTACACAGGAAAGTACCATATGATTCATTCGTCCTATATGGAATAGAAGGGTGTCTGTCGGGAATTTTAATGCCTCTCTTCTTTTAGCACTTGTAATAAATTGTTCAGATTTAAAGTAGAAGGCTCGCGAATCAAAGAAACACTCATGACAATAACAAATTGGGCATTGTTGCATACAGTTATGACAATTAATACATGTTTCAAAGTATTTTTGAAGATTTTCAAGCCCTTTAACCTCTTCATATTTTTCTTTAAGAAATGTTTCTTTAAGTAAAAGATGTTCTTTTTTTATTTTTTCAATATAGTCATTGTGTTCTTTTTCTATATTACTGTTATCTTCAAGGTTCCCTGTCTTTTCTAATAGGTCTTGTCCTTTATTACTTATAGGGGTTAAATAGATACTATCAAGCCCAAGATGGGCAAGTTTTATATCTCCTGTAAGAGTCTCAGGAAATTCGCAAATCTTGCATACTTCTCTTATATCGTTTTTCTCTAAATCTTTTGCATCATAGGTTCCTTCACAGTCAACGCCAACGAATATTAAATTGTCGGTTTTTATCTGATTTAGTTTTATAAGTTCAACTGCTGCCCTCATCTCACATGGCCTAAGAAAGGCAATAGTAGTCTTATGTAGAGGTTCTTCATGGGTAAGTCTTACTAATTGTGTAGCAGACGAAACTGGCATGACAGGTAAGAAAAGTGCACTGGTTTCAACTGCTTCAGCAGATGTTATAAGAGCCGGGAATGCAGTTTCTCCTTGTTTTATAGGTAAGAATGCAGCATTTATTATGTTTTTTTCAAACAATTCCTTAATGAATGTTCTTAAAGCCTTTTCTTTATCTCCTGAGTATTGTTTTATCATAACTTATATCTCCTATGTTTGATTGAGTGTCCCCATTTTATTAGGACCTAATGCTTTAATTTTTTCTGTAATTTCATTCATTGTTTCAGCAAACTTTTTACCTTCACTTGCACTTATCCATCTGAGCCATACTCGTTCTTCTTCGAGGCCTAAGCTTCTCATTATATTTTTTAACAGTACCACTCTTCTTCTTGCTTTAAAATTGCCGTTTACATAGTGGCAATCTCCAGGATGACATCCTCCGATTATAACACCGTCAGCTCCCTGAAATAGAGAACGTAAAATATAGGACATGTCAACAGAGCCTGAACACATTACCCTTATAGGACGGATATTGGAAGGATAATGGAGTCTTGAGGTCCCTGCAAGATCCGCAGCAGCAGAGGTACACCAGTTACAGAAGAATCCAATAATCTTGGGTTCAAAATTATCCATTTTTTCTCCTTTTTCTAAATATTAAGTTTTTCAGCATAAACACCAAAGAAAGGCATATGCCATATTGTTTCATTAAAAGCATAATAGATTCCTATTCCTGCAAGAATCAGGTATGTTATGTACAGTATAAGTTCAACAATATGTAAAAGAAAAACAATCACACTACCTATAAACGGAATGATACCAATTATAGTGTTTATTATCCAGAAACTAATTATTGTTAATAGCCATGCAATCCATAGAACAAATGCCTGTTTAGCATGATGTTTGCCGAGATTATTACTTTCAACAATATATAAAGGTATTATAAATAGAGGAATTATAGGAATATATGATAATATTGCCCATATATTGCTATTTTCATTTCTTTTACCTTTTCTTTTATTCATAAAGAAATTATACATAAAATAAGAATACTGTCAA
>JALVRC010000113.1 GCA_027025255.1 Caldifarciminota bacterium | reverse complement strand
CTTCTGTTTCGTTATAGATACGCTCTATTTGAGCTTTATTTAAATCAGGGGAAAGCCTTTTAGCTTTTTCTTTGCCAGCAGCAGTTTGGGCAAGAGATATTAAATCTAAAACAATATCATTAAACCCAAGCTCTTTGCCAGCATTGTACATTCCTATCTTTCTCTTTCTCTAAGTTTACGGAAAAGCCGTCTTCTTGCTTCTATTTTTTTTCTTTTTCTTTTCTGGGAGGGCTTTTCATAGAATTCGTGTTTTTTGTAATCCCTGAGGATTCCTGCTCTTTCACATATCCTTCTAAATCGTCTCATAAAGCTTTCGTAAGATTCTCCTTCGCGAACGTTAATTCCTAACAAGTAAATCACCTCCTTTCAATTTTCTGGTTAAGTAGTTTACAATAAGCGAAAGGCCAACTATGACAGCTGTCTCAGTCCTTAACCTACGCTTACCAAGATTAACAGGAATGAAGTTATGCTTTAAGGCTTCCCCCTTTTCTTCATTTGTAAATCCGCCTTCAGGCCCAACAAAATAAAGTATCTTTTTATACTTTTTGGAAAAATAATCTTCAATTCTATTATTTGAGCCTTGAACAGCAATTAAAGAAATATCGTACTGTTTACTTTTTTCAAAGAGGGTCTTTATATCTCTCAAATAATTTATTTGAGGTAAAAAACTTCTTAATGATTGTTTCATAGCTGAGAGGGCAATTTTTTTAAACCTCTGCACCTTATTTTGATTATTATGCCATTTCATACTTCTTTGAGTATATACTGGATAGAATCCACTGACACCTATTTCTGTTGCTTTTTCCACTACAAGTTCATTCCTTTCTCTTTTTATTATTCCCCATGCCACATCAATCTTAACATCTAATTCTCTTGGTGCATATCTGTGTTCAACAATTCTTACCTTACAAGAAGGGAGAAGTTCTTCTATAACTCCGGTATATTCATTTCCTTTCCCGTCAGTTAATAAAATTCTTTCACCCTTTTTGTGTCTTTTTATTCTTATGTGTTTTGTCTCATCTTTTGATAGTACAGCCATAGAGTTTTCAATTGTATCTGTAACATATAATTCCATTATGCTGGTTTTTCTGGTTTAGGTACTTTGTAATCAGGTAATTCTTTTATACTTTTCTTAAGGGTTGATGAGGGTTTATCAGGTATATGGATTCGGAATTCAACGATTTCGTCTCCCCTTCCTCTATGAGATAGCCTTCCAAGCCCGGCTCCTTTTATTCGTATTTTTTTGCCATATTTTACAGGTGCAGGTAATTTAATCCTTTTTTCTCCTTTTAAAAGAGGAACAGAGACTTCTCCACCAGCAATTGCCTGTTTGATATTTATCCAGACAATAGTATATATATCATCTCCGAGACGTTTGAATACAGGATGTGGTTTTTCTTCAAATTCTATAATAATATCTCCATATCCGTTTGTACCCCAATGCCCTTCACCTCGTTCCCTCATATAGTTACCGTTTGAAACTCCTGCTGGAATTTTTAGACTTATTTGTCTTTCTTTTCTTATACTGCCTTTCCCATTACAATGCTTACATTTCTTTTTAATAATTTTCCCACTACCATGACATTGAGAACAAGGACGTATATTTACAAATTGACCAAATAGGCTTCTTGAGACCTGTCTTATCTCTCCTCTCCCATTACAGGTAGGACAGGTCTCCATTTCTTCACCGCCTGTTCCTTTACATACAGGACACATTTCTTCTCTTTTATATTTTATAGTTTTAGCAGTTCCATGAGCTATTTCTTCAAGGGATAAGAGGATTTTAATCTTTATATTAGCTCCGCGCGTATGAGCTCTTGAAGCCCTTTGATTACGTTTCGTCCCTCCAAAAAAGGAAGAAAATATATCTCCGAAGATATTGTCTCCGAAAATATCATTTAGATCGTTGAAATGGGTAAAATCTTTCCAGGTAAATCCACCCGGACCAAAATTACTCTTAACTCCTTCTTCTCCATATTGATCATACATTTTTCGTTTGTCTTTGTCAATCAAAACCTCATAAGCTTCACTTACCTCTTTAAACTTTTTCTCAGCTTCTTCCTTATTATTGGGATTAAGGTCCGGGTGGTATTTCTTCGCTAAATTCCTATATGCTTTTTTTATCTCTTCTTCTGTAGCGTTTTTTGAAACTCCTAAAATCTGGTAGTAATCCTTAGGCATTATTACTTGGTATCATCTTCGTCTACAACTTCATAATCTCCATCTACCTCTTTATCATCATTTTTGTCTTCAGTAGTAGTATCAGTATTGGGCTGAGCATTTGTAGCCTGCTGTTCCTGGGCTTTTTGTTTATATAACTCTTCTGCAACCTTATGATAGATACCTTCAAGCTTTTCTCGTGCAGTATTAATTGCTTGAACATCATCACCTTTAATCTTTTCTTTTAATTCTTTTAATGCTTCTTCAATGTCTTTTTTGGTCGCATCAGGAATTTTGTCTCCTGTATCTTTCAGGGTTTTCTCAACCTGGTAAGCAAATTGATCAGCTTTATTCCTTGCATCGACAACTTCACGCAATCTTCTATCCTCATTTTTATGTTCTTCTGCTTCTTTAATCATTTTGTCAATTTCTTCCTGCTCTAATCCGCTCGAAGCTTTGATAACAATAGATTGTTCTTTCCCTGTCCCTTTGTCTTTAGCAGATACATGGAGAATACCATCAGCATCAATATCAAATGTTACGTCAATTTGAGGAACTCCTCTGGGCGCTGGTGGAATACCAGTAAGTTCAAATTTACCCAGTGTTCTATTGTATCGGGCCATTTCTCGTTCACCCTGTAATACGTGAATGGTGACAGATGGTTGGTTATCTTCAGCGGTTGTGAATGTCTGGGATTTCTTGACCGGGATTGTTGTATTCCTTTCAATAATTTTTGTCATTACTCCACCAAGTGTTTCAATACCGAGGGATAAAGGTGTGACATCTAAGAGTACGACATCCTTAACATCGCCTGCAAGTACAGCACCTTGTATGGCCGCTCCTATCGCTACAACTTCATCAGGGTTTAGGCCCTTATGAAGTTCCTTTCCGAAAAAGCTTTTTACAGTATCCTGAATCTTGGGAGTTCTTGTTTGTCCTCCGACAAGTATTACCTCATTGATATCATTTGGTGTTAATCCTGCATCTTCCAGAGCTTTTTTTACAGGTTCAAGAGTGGCTTTGATAAGTGGTTCAACTAATGCTTCAAATCTTGCTCTTGTTAAGGTAAGTTCCAGATGTAAAGGCCCTTTATCCTTATCAGAATAGATAAATGGTTCGTTAATTATAGTTTCCATTTTTGTAGATAATTCTTTCTTTGCTTTTTCACTCGCATCCTTAACTCTTTGTAGTGCTTGCCTTTGCTCTCTTAAATCTATACCGTGTGCTTTTTTAAACTCGTCTAATATCCATTCCATTATTTTTTGATCAAAATCATCTCCACCAAGATGAGTATTCCCGTTAGTAGAAAGTACCTGAAAAACACCATCACCTATTTCAAGGATTGAAATATCAAATGTACCTCCCCCAAGATCATATATAGCAATTTTTTCATTCTTCTTTTTATCCAAACCGTATGCTAAAGAAGCAGCCGTAGGTTCATTGATGATTCTTAAAACATCAAGACCGGCAATTTTACCCGCATCTTTAGTTGCCTGTCTCTGGGAATCGTTAAAATATGCCGGAACTGTAATTACTGCCTTTTCAACCTTTTCACCCAAATAATCTTCTGCTGCTTTTTTTAGATATTCAAGAATCATAGCAGAGATTTGAGGAGGTGCATAGTCCTTTCCTTCAACTCTTACCCATGCATCACCATTAGGCGCTTCAACAACACTATAAGGTACCATTTTTATTTCTTCCTGAACCTCATTGTAACGCCTACCCATAAATCTTTTAATAGAATAAACTGTTTTGTCCGGATGTAGGATAGATTGCCTTTTAGCAAGTGTTCCTACAAGCCTTTCTTTCCCAAAAGATACTACAGATGGAGTTGTTCTACCTCCATCTGGATTTGGTATTACTACAGGCTGTCCATTTTCTACCACAGCCACACATGAATTTGTTGTTCCTAAATCAATGCCTATTATCCTTGCCATTTTCTTTACCTCCTTTAACTTTTTCTTTTGAGACAATAACCTTTGAAGGAATAATTATCCTATCACCAAGCCTATATCCTTTATTTAATTCATTAATAATGATACCAGGTTTATCCTCAGACTCTTCGTAAGCAATAGCTTCATGTTTTGCAGGATCAAATTCTGTTCCTATGCTTTCAAACTGTTCAACACCGAGTTCTGCAAGAATTCCCTTCATCTGGTTGTATATCATTTCAACGCCTTTATGAAATTGTTTTGCTTCTTCAATGTCTTTCCCGGCTTCTAAAGCTCTTTCAAGATTCTCTATTATTGGGATAAAGAGTTTCAATACCTTTTCAATTGTTTCGTAACGGAACCTTTCCATCTCTTTATCCGTTCTTTTTCTGAGATTATCATAAGATGCAAGAGCTCTTAGATAATCATCTTTTAAC
>JALVRC010000112.1 GCA_027025255.1 Caldifarciminota bacterium | reverse complement strand
CTCTACCAATGACGTTATCCGTTCCCGCCCAGAGATTTCTAAGTGAACTTCCGATTTTATATGAATATAGGCTATAAGGTCTATGTGGATCAGTAATATCAAGTATTCTTATACCATTCTTCCCGTCAGCAACATAACAATAATTACCGTAAACAAAAACTCCATAACTATCTGCCTCTCCTTCAGTAGGTTGCCAATTAACAACCTCTGAAATGTTATAAGGAGAAGATATATCGTAGATTGAGAGTCCATGGTCTTTTAGAGCTGCAAATAAATAACTACCAGAAACATACAATCCTTTTACTGGAGAAGGTGTTGTTATTCTTTTTAACCAGACAGAATGAGTATCTTCAGCTCTTATTATTTCAATACCAGCCTCTGTAGCCAAATATAAATAATTTCCATTAACAACCATATCATTTACGTACGAAGCTATACCTACAGTATCCCCAAGAATCAATGTACCAGGAATACCTTTAGTAATTCTAAAAAGATAATGATTTGGTTTTAGTGAATCTTCCATTGCAAGATACATATAAGTTCCATCTATCAATACCTGTATAGGTCTTGCGCCAATAGTAGTAAGTAAATAACTCACAAGAGTGTCAGGAGCAGCTGGATTAGAAATATCATATAACCTTATACCACCTTGATAAAAAGCCACAGCAAGAATTGTATCCTGAGCGCTTAAATCCATTGCGTAATTCATATCCCATACAAGAGGTATTACTATTCCTATATTTCCTCCCGAAACACTAATTACTCTTACTCCACTCTCCTTTGCTGCAACAAATGAAAAATTATTCTGTCTTACGATTTTAATCCCATGTCCATTACTTAAATCTGTTTCCCCTATATTCTTAAAGTTTTCAGTTACAATCTCTATCTGATTTGATACGTGAGAAAATCCCTTAATATCTATAGAGGCAATTCTATAAAAATATTTCTGCCCTGGCTTCAATCCTTCATCCGTATACAATGTATCAAATCTTGTAAATCCCATTGACAAAGGCATTGTAGCTACCTTTTCACCAATATCATCTTGTATTGTAGATCTCCAGACTTCATAACTTCTCCACATCGTATCAGGCCACGGGGTCCATGACAATTTAATTGAAACAGTTCCAATACTATCTGCATCCCTCAAATTAATTCCAAAATTCACATTAATATAGTACATATCAGATGAGACACTCTTTCCATATTCATCCTCAACCCTTACCTGAAACTTATATGTACCTTTATGAGTTGGAATCCATCTATATGCTGTATCCTTTGTCTCATAGATCTGCCCTTCTTCAAAAGCTGTCCATTTATACGTTAAGACATCTCCATCAGGATCAAATGCATTACAAATAAGATATACTGTATCTCCAACATAAGCACTATCTCTTGATAAATATGCTCTGTTTATAACTGGAGTTCTATTAAATCTACAGCTTACCATAGTTATTAATATTAAAAACAAAACACTGAATAATCTTTTCATCTTTCACCTCCTAATTATCAGAGTAATATTACATAAAATTAAATCATTGTCAAGTTTTTTTTTATCTTATAAATTCTACTTTATATTGCTACACAAAATAAACAAAAAGCAAAAAAATTTTACGTACTGAAAAACAATCATACAAATAATCTATTTTATCAAATCACCTTCACCTTCATAAACTCTTTTGTGAGAAGAAAGAGGGATTGAAAATCTTAAAACTCTTTCGTCCTTATAATAGTAAAGCCATAACGTTATGCTTCCTTTATCATTGAGTTTAAAGCGAGGTTTCAAAATAACATGCAACTTAACTGTATCCTTGGAGTTTAAGACCTCATTATCAAGGTAAGCATCTCTTATAACATCACCAAACACATTTATCACCTTCAGACTACAAGGTTCTAAGGTACCGTTATAGATATCTATACTTGTTTGAGGAGATAAGCTGTCTATAGAAGACAAATCAATAGTCATAGGATTTACCGCTAAAGGGATATAGTATCTATCTGCCAGAACAATCCTGAACCCAACTGTTGTAACAGGTGTTTGCTCATCATTTGAATATATAATGCCTCTGCGTTTTTTCTCTCCATAATATTCATGAGTATTAAAAATAAGATCCAGGTACACACTATCACCAGGTTTTACAAGTTTTTTTTCTAAAGGAGCACTTGTACAATGACAACTTGATCTAACCCTATCTATTTTTAAGTTGGCATTACCATCATTATAAATATATGTTCTATAAAGATAATACTCTCCTTCCAGACCAAAGCCAAAATCGTAAGTTGTGCTGTTTACTCTTATTATAGGTTTCTTATCTGCACTAATAAAAAAAAGAACAATAAATAATAAAAATTTCTTCATTTTATACCTCCTATCTTCTAAAAAATGTAGGTATTTCAGCAAGTCTAATGCCAGTTTTTAACTTTGAAAGGGCCTTATTCTTTATCTGTCTCACCCCTTCTTTGGTTATCCCCAATATTTTTCCCACTTCTGCAAGTGTCAATGTGTATTCTTCATCCGGAGCTATCCCTGAATAAAGAAATATTAACTCTCTTTCAAGTATTGAGAGTTTATCCATCTCCGGACTAACTGCAAAATCTCTAATAGCATCAATATCATAAAGATTTATATTGTAGTAACTTAAAATTTGCTTTAGTTTCCTTCTCACATCCCCAGGTGGACTTTTAAAAATCTCAGCTATCTCTTCAAGGGTTAAACGTCTATCAGGAAAAAGAAAACCATAAATCCTTGAAATAATAAGTCTTTCTCTTAAAAGAAGCCTATCTTTAAGTACAGTAGCTAATCTATCTTTTATCCCTTCTCTATCAGAAACTTCTTCTGGAGAAAGACTGGTCTCATCGGGAATTATCTCACTAAAGAATATGCCATTCTCACTTTCTCTGCTTAACGAAATACTGTCAGGTAATTGAAAAGCAAGTTGAATATCGGCAGGAGAAGTTCCTAAAGCCTTAGCCATTTCTTCAATAGTAGGATTTCTACCTAAATTAGAGGCTATTCTCATATAATTTTTTCTTACATCTCTTGCTGTTTTTATCAAATAGTGGGGAATCTTTATAATATTTTTTTCTGCTAAAGCCTTAAGCATAAAATATCTTATCCACCAATGAGCGTAAGTGGAGAACTTTACATTTTTTGAAGGTTCAAAATTATCAAAGGCCTTAATCAATCCTTCATATCCAGCAGCTACTAATTCCATAAATGACACACCCTTGTTCTTATACTGACCTGCTAATTTTAAGAGTAAATAAAGGGTTGAAAGAATTATTTTTTGTCTTGCTTCTTCATCTGCCTGTTCTTTAAAACGTTTGAAAAGAGCGTACTCTTCATTCTTAGATAGAGCCGGATGTTTTTTTACCTCTTTTATAAGCTGTTCTATAACATTGTGTTTTCTTGGTAAAGATTTTCTTTTAACATCAGGGAGATTAAATGTATGCTTTGTCTCTATATCCTCAGGCATATAACATTACCAGCATGGTTAACTGGCAACTTTGGTTAACCTTAAAGAAAGATTTAATCTTTTCTCTCCCCTAAGTATAGTTAGTTCTATTCTCTCTCCAGGCCTATATTCTCTCAAATACTCTTGATATTCATACACTGAATGAACCCTATACTCATTTATTGAAAGGATTATATCCCCTACTCTTATTCCTGCTTTATACGCAGGAGAATCCTCAATTACGTATGAGACAAGCACACCAAGACTATCATCTGACTTACTATCACCTGTGAGCTCTTCTACTTTTAAACCTGTAAACACTCTCTCAAGTTTACCATATTTCATAAGTTTAGCAGCAATCTGTTTTGCTAAATTGATTGGGATAGCAAAACCAATACCAATATTACCGCCCGATACAGTCTTTATAGCAGTATTTATTCCCACAACCTCTCCTTTTACATTACACAAAGGACCTCCAGAATTACCCGGGTTAATTGAAGCATCGGTCTGTATAAAATGTCCGTAGACATCTCCTTCAATATTAACAACTGCATTACGAGCCTTTGCACTAATTACTCCAACAGTCACTGTTCCTGAAAGGCCAAAAGGACTTCCTATAGCTATTGCCCAATCTCCAACAAAAATACTGTCTGAATTACCAAGATTTGCCTTTTTAAAATCAGAACCATTAATTTTAATAACAGCTATATCAGTATAAGGATCACCACCTATAAACCTTACAGAACTATTCTTATAAGTCCTGCCATCATTTAATGTTACCATAATTTCATCAGCGCCGGCAATTACATGATAGTTAGTAAGTATATAGCCGTCTTCTGTAATAATAAGTCCTGATCCCAGACTAAAAACCTTTCTTTCTATAAAAGGAACCCCTTTTCTTTCAAAATTATTAAAAGGAAGAGCAAAATCAAAAGGAAACGGGATAGCCTGTCTCACAATTCTTGATGAAGATATATTAACTACAGAAGGCAATACCTCTTCAGCAACAACTCTAAAAGGACTAATATCTCCCTTAAGAATTATTTTATGAACCTCTTTTACATGAGGGGGGAATATTTCCCCCCTTGTAACAACAATTATTCCTATACCAAATCCAAGTATAGCAGATAAAAGTATAAATAATATGCTATTTTTAAAAGACATAAACCAAAAACCTTACAGTACTGCTCACTCTTTCAGAAGATTTTGAATAAGTTCTTCCATTTCAGGAACCATATTAGCACTGAACCCAAGATATCTTTTAGCCATACGTCCCTTTTTGTCTACAAAAAAAGTTGTAGGTATAGCCCTTATACCATACATACCTGCAACTCTTTTATCTTGATCAATTAATGTTGGGTAGTTAATTCCCACCTCGGATACAAACTGTCTTAGCCGAGATGTATCATCAAGGCCAACACCTATAATAAATAAACCTTTTGAGTGGTACTTATTATAAAGTTCAATAAGATGAGGAATACCAGCTCTACAAGGACCACACCACGTAGCCCAGAAATCTATGATAACAACTTTTCCCTTAAATTGACTTAAGGAATAGGGAGTACCATCCAATGCTGTAAGAGTGAAATCGAGCATAACCGGTCTATCCTTACCAGGATCTTCTTTCTTTTCCTTAACTGCTGTGGAAGGTTTAACTGTGGAATCTTTACCCTCTATATCCTTCTCTGCTGGAAGCGTATCCTTTCTCTCCTTATGAACCACTACTGTATCCTTCTCCTGTACAGGAGTAATAACCTTGTTTTTAGATTCCTCTTTCGAAGAACAACTAAACAAAAACAGTAAAAAACCTAAATAAATAATTCTTCTCATCAATCCTCCATTGAAGCAATATATTTTTCGGCTGTAATTGCAGCAATAGCACCGTCACCAACAGCACTTGCAACCTGCCTTACGGAATTTGCACGTACATCACCAGCCGCATAAACACCCTCAACTGATGAATTCATAAAATCATCAACCACTATATAACCCCATTTATCAATATTTACAAAACCTTTAAAAACTTCAGTCTGAGGCAAAAGACCAACATAAATAAAAACTCCCTCCGAAGGTATTTCCTTTATATCTTTTGATTTTCTATCCCTTACTACTACTGAAGAAAGCCTTTCATCCCCTTTTATACTCAATACCTCATGATTTAAAAGGAAGCTAACATTTTCATATTTCTTTATCCTTTCCTGCAAGATTTCCTCAGCTATTATATAGGGAAGAAACTCAACAAATGTTATTGACTTAACATATTTTAAAAGAAATAACCCTTCCTGCAAACCAGAATTTCCACAACCAACTACTACAACGTCCTTATCTTTAAACAAAGGAGCATCACATGTTGCACAGTAAGAAACGCCTTTCCCATAAAATTCCTTTTCACCTTCTACATTCAGATGTTTATGAGTAGTACCGGTTGCAATAATCAAAGCCTTCGCATTAAAATCACCATCAGTAGTTTTTATTCTTATATAAGGCCCCTTTTCTACACCAATAACCTCTGATGTAAAAAACTCAGCACCCATAAGCTTTGCCTGTTTTTTAAATCTATCCATCAGTTCAGGTCCTGGTATAGGAGCATCAAACCCTGGATAATTCTCAATCAAATGAGTAGTCCCAGCAAGTCCTCCAACTGCTCCCTTCTCTATAATAAGTGTTGATAATCTGGCTCTGGAAGTATATATAGCAGATGTAAGGCCTGCTGCTCCTGCTCCGATTATAATTACATCATAGTCTCTTTTTTTAGCTCCCCTACCAAGACCTGATAAATTAAACTCTAAGCCTGCCATTATTTTTTAAGTGCCTTCATTATATAATCCATGAACACATTCTCTGGAACTGCTCCCTCAAATTGAATGTCCTCATTGATTACAACCTTAGGCACACCATAAACACCGTACTTGTTTGAAAGTTCAGGAAATTCTGTCGCTTCAATCATATCAGCTCTTATATAATCATTCTCAATAGCAAATTGATGAGCAGTCCTCACAGCCTTTGGACAATACGGACATGTAGGAGTTATAAAAACTTGAATATGTATTTCCTGATCAACACTTCCAAGACGAGATTTAATCTCTTCTGAAAGGCCTGAATCAAGTGATGAAACACTAATTATATCTTCAACCAATGTCCCGAATTCATAACCTGAGGGAATACCAAAATAACGGATACCAAAATCCTTATCTTCCTTATCCAAAAGGACAATTGCCGGTATTTTATCAATTGAGTATTTCTCTTTTACGTCTTTATTTTCCACAACATTAAGAATCTCTACCTTTATTCTTTCATCCAGATCAGAAATCTCTTTAAGTATCTGTTCTGTACTGGGGCAATATTGACAATCAATTTTCTGAGTAAAAAGCTTTATATGAACCTCATCCTTCATCTTACTATTAAACTCATTTTTTAGATACTTTTTATCTTCATCGCTTATAAGTCCCATTACTTCTCCTTTATTGTTTAAATGCCGGGGGAGGGACTTGAACCCTCATGCCCGCAAGGAGCAGTAGATTTTGAGTCTACCGCGTCTTCCAGTTCCGCCACCCCGGCATATATTTCTATAAATATAATTATATATATATTTTATGTCATGTCAAGAAACAAAAAACTCTTTATAAAAAGGGAACTCATATACAAATTTAGTAAAAGAATCCTTTTGTGACTCAAAAACAAAAGTATATATTATTCCTTTCAAATCCTATTTATAACTCAATAAGCAAATAATTTCTTTTACTATCTTACAATGATAATCCTTTTCACACTCACGCTCCCATTCGTGCTTTCTTTTATGAAATATATACCTGAAGCCGGACTACCTTCAACCCTATTTCCCATTATGTCATATAAACTGGCTGAGCCTGTCTCCTCATAAGACGTGTAAGACACAAAAGGAACCTCAATTGAGGTGAGTGTATCCTTTTTTGTAATGTATACTATGTTTTTGTTTTCCATAGTATTCATCTGATGCAATGCCACAGCCAGTCTTCCATCATTAAGAAACCTCATCCTGTCAATTGCCCCATAGCCATTGAAACTGCTGTCTATCATTACAATATTATTTGAAAGGTCTAAAAAATATATAAGGGATTTGGATTCATAATCATACATACCAATAAGTGTTAGTGAATCAGCCTTACTATACAAAAGAGAGCGTCCTGTATACATATTAAGTAAACTTAAAACACTCGTCCAGTTGTCTTCTCCATCAAATGCATATATCCTGGTCTCAGTCGTAGTAGGAGTCATACACATTGAAGCAATATAATCCGTTTCTCTCTTTACCATCATAAAGATACCTGAAATTGTCTTTGATTTCTTAATAAGAGCTCCGCTGCGTCCCAGTGTATCTTCATAAAGGTAATAACTCCTTCCAAGATTACTTGCTGTCCATATTACACCTGTATCAGGCACAAGTATAAACTGAAACTCACCTGCCTCTCCATTACTCGTCTTCTTCCAGATCTCCCATGTTTCACCGTTATCATAAGAAATATAGATACGTCCATTCCTCTCTGAATCATTATAATTTACGCCACCTGCAAAATAAAGATTACCATCTGAAAGCCTCCGCATCTCTCTTGGCATATCTATTCCACCTCCACTATCAGCAATTATATGTGTCCAGGTCTTTCCAGTGTCATCGCTAAAAGAAAAATGATAAAAATGGTAAGGACCTGGTAGCCTTTCTTCACGTACCGTGGCAAAAAGCCTGTTTATTGTGGTGTCAAAATAAAAGGCACTGAACCTTGTTTGGTTACCAGAACTACATGGCTCAAAAAAGCTATCAACAGCCTGCCATAAACCTTCGTCCTCATCCATATAATAAATACCTGCGTTATTCTTCTTGCTCACAGCACAATCAACACCTACAAATATCCTCTCTCCAACAACACATATATCCTTAATATGCTCTACACTATCAGGGAGCAGTGCGAGACTATCCCATTCAAAGCCTGCCATAAACCAAAAAAGTATCATTTCTCCTCCTTTATTGCATTATACAAACTATCATAAAAAGCCTCTACACTATACAAATTTACATCACTACTGAAATTACTAATATTCCAGTGACGCAAAAGCCTGCCTTTCTTATCAATAAGCAAAAAATCCCATAACTTAAGTATATATGGCTTTTCAACAGACGATATTACATCCAGGCTCTCACCTGACACCTTTATGAAATTCTTTGAAAGCTCCTCATCCTTAAACTTATAAAGGATCTTTGTACTTACATGAACATCTAAGCCTTTTTTCTTTAAAACCCCATTAAGGCTATCCTCATCAAGAAGCTTTTTAAAACCTGGAAGGGAACAATCCCTTAATCTATTTACATGGATGAGTAAGAAACTGCCCTTCTTTACATAGGAAGAAAGCCTTACCCTTCCCTTTAATACATCATGGACATATACATCATTGAGATTCCTTATCACTGCAGGCTCGAAAACATAAGGCTTCTTTTTAACGAGTGTATCAATATTCCCGGTTAGCCTATAGACCTCTATTGTAAAGTATGGAGCTGAAGAATCCTTACGAGGCCTTGTAACGTATATACGTCCATTTTTTACAGACGTTATCATACCATCACCAAGGCTTAACGTAGTTAAATACTTTCTCTTTTCCAAGCTGTATATATCAAAGAATATACTATCGTATCTATCTATTGAGTATGCTCTTTCAATGATAAATGTATCACTATTTACAAAAAAAGCCTGTCCAGCAAACCCCCTCATTGAAAGGCTATCACGTAGAAATCCTTTCTTACCACCTCTTTTAACCTTTTCTGGATAAAAATCCTTCCATGCTACAAAGCCTTCTGGTCTATCAGTAATAGAATCAATAATCTCTCCATCCTTTGAAAGAATATACACATTGTAATCACACTGCATAGAAAATATGAGAATGCTATCCAAAGACATGGAAACAGCACTGCCATACGTTAAATCAGCAAGCTCCTTATCATAGAAGTATATGCTTGTATCAAGAGGCATAAAAGGCTTTCTCGCCCCTGTATAGAGATTATATCTTAAGAGGGCATAGCCTTCATTATCTTTAGGGGAGAGTGTCATAAGTACAGTAGAATCAGATATCATTATTAAAGAGAAAATCCGTGCCCAAAAAGGCAAAAGGAAGCCCTGTTTTACAGTTCCATCAAATCTATATATATTTATTCTTCCTGCATAACTCCATGCAAGTATCTCATCACCATGTTGAGATATTTGAATAATGTACTTTGAAAAATGTCCCCTCTCTGTTGGAGAAAGAAGCAGTCCATTAACTGCAACAAACCTGTGGTATGCATTGTAAAAAACAAGACCTTTTCCGCCCCCTACAACATACCCTCTATTCATATCACCTGTAAAATAAAGACTTCTTACAAAGCCATAGCGTTTTATCTCAGCATGTGCCTTGCTAAAATATAATTCTTCTATCTTTTCAAGCCTTAAACCCATAAATAAAATAAAGAACATTCTACCTCCTCTTTAGTGCTGGGAGAGAGCCCAACTCTCCACGCATGAAATACGTGTAATCCTCATCTTCATTGTACACATTTTTTAATATTTGTCAAGGAAAAATTTTTTAAAAAACTTTAATTCTAAACCTTATAAATAAAACCTGTATAGTTCTTAATCCACATAAGCTCGCTACACTTAAAAGACATTGAATTTCCAATAAACAATTCTTTTTCCCTTGACTTTCTAAACAATTTCTTTATAATTATTTCATGGAAGAAAAATTCAACAAGAGATATTCGCCTGAAGATATAGAAGAAAAATGGTATAAATGGTGGGAAGAGAATAATCTTTTCAAACCCCAGGGTGATGGTGAACCTTTTACAATTGTAATCCCTCCACCAAACGTTACAGGGGTATTAACACTGGGACATGTACTTGATAACACCTTACAGGATATTCTTATAAGAAGAGCCCGAATGCAGGGTAAAAGAACACTATGGTTACCAGGTACTGATCACGCAGGATTAGCAACCCAGGTAGTGGTAGAAAAACACATCAAAAAAGAGGGAAAGACAAAGGAAAGCCTTGGCAGAGATATGTTTATTCCTCTTGTCTGGGACTGGGCTAAAAAACATAGAGAACGCATTATTAACCAGCTTAAAAAAATGGGAGCTTCACTTGACTGGTCAAGAGAACGTTTTACCCTTGATAAAGGACTAAGCAAAGCGGTAAAAAAGGTATTTATTGAGCTTTATAACAAAAAGCTTATATATAAGGGAAAGTATATTGTAAACTGGTGTCCCCGCTGTCATACTGCCCTATCAGATGAGCAGGTAACACATAAAGAGAAAAAGGGCTATCTATACTACATAAAGTATCCTTTAAAGAATAATGAAGGATTTATTACAGTTGCTACAACAAGGCCAGAAACAATGGTGGGAGACACGGCTGTTGCTGTAAATCCAGCAGATGAAAGGTATAAAAAATACATTGGTAAGAAACTTATACTCCCCCTCATGAACAGGGAAATTCCTGTTATTACAGACGATATTGTGGAAAAAGATTTTGGAACAGGTGCAGTAAAGGTTACACCATATCATGATTTAAACGACTTTAACATTGCGCGAAGACATGGCATTGACGGTATTCTTATCATAAATGATAAGGGATTCATGACAGAAGAGGCAGGGCCCATTGCCGGGCTTGAACGTTTCAAGGCAAGAGAAAAAATAGTAGAACTGTTAAAAGATAAAGGCTTTCTTGAAAAGATTGAGGACTATAATGTAAGCGTTGGGACATGTGAAAGGTGTAATACTGTAATTGAGCCTTACCTATCTGATCAGTGGTTTGTAAAAATGAAGCCACTTGCAGAAAAGGCTAAAAAGGTTGTTGAAGATAACACTATAAGATTTTATCCTGAAAGATGGAAAAACCTTTACTTTCACTGGCTTGATAATATCCAGGACTGGTGTATATCGAGACAGGTCTGGTGGGGGCATAGAATACCTGTGTTTACATGCAGGACATGTAAACATACGTTTGTTAGCGAAGAAGATAAGCCTGCCTGCCCTGAATGCGGAGCAGAAAATCCTGTTCAAGATCCTGATGTTCTTGATACGTGGTTTTCTTCGTGGCTCTGGCCTTTCTCTACAATGGGCTGGCCAGAAAAAACAGAAGATTTAAAAACCTTTTATCCCACTGATATACTTATCACTGGATGGGATATTATCTACTTATGGGTAGCAAGAATGATAATGGCAGGTCTTGAGTTTACAAACACTCCACCTTTCAAAAATGTTTTATTCCACACTATGATAAGAGACGAAAAAGGCAGAAAAATGAGCAAAAGTCTTGGGAATTCACCTGACACTATTGAACTTATGAAAAAATATGGAGCAGATGCTTTGCGTTTTGGCCTACTTCTCATAACCCCGAGAGAACAGGATGTAATATATTCTGAAGAACGGATAAAAACCGGAAGAAATTTTGCCAATAAGCTATGGAACGCAGCAAGACTTGTACACAACCTTTACCCTGAATCAAATATTATAAATGAACCAGCTGATAAAATAGACAGTTTTATTTTGAACAAATTTAATGAAACACTTATGCGCATTGAAGAGTATTATAAAACATTTGAGCTTACTCAGATTGCCCAGAGACTCTATCAATTTTTCTGGCACGATTTTTGCGATTGGTACCTTGAACTTATAAAAATCAGAAAGAATAAGCTCACCAACCAGCACCCAGGAGTTTCGCATTACATTTTGAAAGAATTCTTAAAACTTCTTCATCCTTTTATGCCGTTTATAACTGAAGAAATATGGCATAAAATGGGATACAGCACGGGCTCGATTATGTACGCTTCATGGCCTAAACCAACCAGAGAAACAAAGGAGGAATACGACCTCAATTTATTCAAGGCCTATGTACAAAGCATAAGAAATATTAAATCCAGTTTAAACATCCCCCTTACAAAAAAGCTTTCCATTAACCTAAAAGATGCGGTGGATAAAGAATTACAACCATACCTTAATGCTCTTTGTAACGTTAATATAGATCCTATGTTAGATAAAGGTATACGTTTACCTATAAGGGACAAAGAACTTATAATTGGTATATCAAACATTGATATTACAAATGAAAAAAAACGCATGGAAAAAGAAGCCACTAATCTTGAAAAGATTATTATTGCAAAAAAGAAGAAATTGTCAAATAAAGGATTTCTGGAACATGCTAAACAAGAGATAATTGAAAAAGAAAAAGCAAAATTGAAAGAACTGGAAGATAAATTAAACAATATAAAAAGGATTTTTAACGCTTTATGAAATACATTGGATGGATTCTTTTTTTTGTTAGTATCTGTATTGGAAGTTATGGATATTTCTTTATTTTAAAGCCATTAGAAAATGGGTATGAAAATCAGAAAAAAGAAATATCAATACTTCTTAATAAGCATCAAACCCGGTCTATAGACACAGTTTATATAAAAGACACACTGTCTCATTTTGATTCTTCAAAAACAAATAATATAATTGCAACTCTCCAAAGTGATGAAGTTTTTAAACCTCTTCCTGAGATAAAACTTACAGAAATAGGTAAACATAAGATAGACAATCTTATTAAAAATATTCCCAACGGTAAAAATATCATGATTATAGTACATACTGATAAAACTCCTGTTGGGAAAAGTTTAAGAAAACGATTCCCAACTAACTGGGAACTCTCAGCAGTAAGGGCATCACTTATTGCAAGATATATGAGCAAAAGCATTGAAGTCAAAAGACTTTACCCTGTTGGAGCAGCTGCTTCTAAACCAATCTCTAATAATA
>JALVRC010000111.1:4755-13280 GCA_027025255.1 Caldifarciminota bacterium | reverse complement strand
ATTTATAACATCAAATAGTAAATATAAAGATAGGAAAAATGTTTTTTTTATCCCAACCTCAGACACCACTGTTAAATCGTTGCAAAGGCTTTTAAAAGAATTTCTAGAGCAGGAAGAAAACTTGCAGCCATTAAGGTTATGTCTTATTTGTAATACAGAACTTTTGTCAATAGAGAAAGAGTTAGCAAGGTATAGAGTTCCTTATTTTGTTTTTAAGAGTTATAAAAAGTTTTATCTATGTCCAGAATGTGGAAGGATATACTGGAAAGGAACTCATGTTAATAATATTCTAAAAAATATAAAAAGCATGAGGTTATATTGATGGAGCTAAAGATTTATAGTACTTTATCCAGAAAGAAGGAATATGTTGCTAAGGATAAAGATAAAATAGGTATTTATTTTTGCGGTATGACCGTCCAATCAAGTCCACATATAGGGCATTTTAGAGGTTATGTCATGATGGACCTTTTGAAGAGATGGCTTTTAGCTAACGGAGTAGAAGTTATGCTGATAGAGAATTTTACAGACATAGATGATAAGATTATAGAAAAATCGTTTACAGAGAAAATTGATTACAGGGTTTTGGGGGACAAGAATATTGAAGAATTTATGGATGTTGTTGAACAGATGAATATAATTAAGGCAAATGTTTATCCGCGTGCAACAAGGCATATCCAGGAAATGGTAGAGTTGATTGAAATACTTATAGATAAAGGGATAGCATATAAAGCTGGCGGGGATGTATATTTTTCTGTTGAGAAATTTGCTGATTACGGGAAGCTTTCTAAGAAGCGTATAGAAGATTTGATTGAAGGGGCCAGAGTAGAGCCGTCTCCACATAAACAACATCCTTTAGATTTTGCGTTGTGGAAAGGGTATAAACAAGGTGAACCCTGGTGGGATGCCCCATGGGGTAGAGGTAGACCTGGGTGGCATATTGAATGTTCTGTTATGTCAACTCATTATTTAGGTGCAAATTTTGATATTCATGCAGGTGGTGTCGATCTTATTTTCCCTCATCACGAGAATGAAATTGCTCAGTTTGAAGCAGGAAGGAAAGAAGTTTTTGCCAGGTTATGGATGCATATAGAAATGTTAAATCTTAAGGGAAGTAAGATGTCTAAATCTACAAAAAACGTTATAAACATGAGCGAACTTTTAAAGGAGTTTTCTCCTGAGGCCATAAGGTTATATCTTTATTCTTCTCATTATAGAAAACAAATGGATTTTAATCATGAGAGATTAAAGGAAGCAGAATCAGGGATGAAAAGGATTAAGGAATTTGTTTTATCGGGCGAAAGCAAAGGAACATTTGTCTTAGAGCACGAAAAAGAATTTGTTGATGCATTAAATGATGATTTGAATGCCCCTATTGCTATATCGTACATATTTAATCTTGTAAGAGAAGGGTATGAACTTATAAATAAAGGTGATGTTGAGGAAGCTTCATCTGTTAGATTAAGGGTACGATCTTTACTTTCTCTTTTGGGTTTTAGAATTAAGGATGATAAAGGAAAAATGGATGTTGATTTACTTTCTTTGATTCTTGACTTACGAAAAAGGATGAGAGAAGAAAAGCTTTTTAAGGTTGCTGATATGATAAGAGATAAACTTAGTGAGATAGGGATTCAGTTAAAGGATACACAACAGGGTACAGAGATTATATATGTCAAGAAAAATTGATAATTTGGCTATTTATTTAGATGCAACAGAATTAAAGAGTAACGTTTCTTTTAGAGTTATTGATAAACTTTTAAAAGCTTATGACACGTATAATTTTAGAAGTATTGTGATTCCTTCTTGCTATTTTCCTTATGTACGTAAGAATAATGAGAATATTAATATTACAGGAGTTGTTGGTTTCCCTTTAGGGAATACATCAATGGAAATAAAAAAACATGAAGTTGAGTTTGCTAATAAGTATAATATTAACGATATAGATATTGTCCCTAATCTTGGTTTTATTACGGATAATATGTGGGATGCAGTAAAAGAGGAATTAAGGGTTTTAAAGGACATCTTTTCTGGAAAAATAGTAAAGGTAATCCTTGAAACTTCACATCTTTTGAAAAAGGATTGGCTTAAGCTTGCTGAAGTTTCAATTTCTATTGGTGCTGATGTTATTAAGACTTCTACTGGTTTTGGAAGATACGGCGCAAAAATAGAAGAGATAAGGTTGTTGAAGGAAAGATTTAAAAACACCGTTAAAATCAAGGCAAGTGGTGGCATTAAAACCAGAGAAGAGGTTATTGCATTAATATCTGCTGGAGCAGATATTATAGGAACGAGTAGTTATATAAATATTTTAAAACATATAAAAGAGGCGTAACAATGGGAAAAATGAGGGTAGTTTTAAAACAATCACCTGCTCCAGGATTAACACTGGGAGAAAAAGAAATTCCTGTCCCAGGGGCAGGTGAGGTGCTTGTGAAGGTAATTGCTACAGGTATATGTGGAACAGATTTTCATATATGGAGTTGGGACAAATGGTCAGCTGCACGAATAAAACCTCCTATTGTATTTGGACATGAGTTTACCGGTGAAGTTGTTGACATCGGTTCAGAGGTACATAGGATAAAAAAGGGAGATTTTGTCTCAGCTGAAACACATATTGTGTGCAATAGATGTTATGAATGTCTAACAGGAAAAAAACATGTGTGTAAAAATGTTAAGATCCTTGGAGTAGATGTAGATGGAACTTTTGCAGAATACGTAAAAATCCCGGAAGAAAATGCCTGGTTGGTTCCTTCCAATAGGCCCAAGGAAATATCAGCAATAATGGAACCCTTAGGAAATGCTGTTCATACTGTTATGGAGGTTGATGTAAGAGGTAAGACTGTTTTGATAACTGGCTGTGGTCCTATAGGGTTAATGGCAATTGAAGTCGCTCATGCAGTAGGAGCAAGTAAGATTATTGCAACCGATACAAACGATTATAGACTATCTATAGCAAAGCAATTAAATGTTAATTATGTTTTTAATCCGTTAAAGGACAATATAGAAAAGGAGATTTTAGAAATTACACATGGAGAAGGAGTTGATGTTTTATTAGAAATGAGTGGGGCATTTGCAGCTATAGAGAGTGGATTTAAAATATTGCGTCCAGGAGGAGAGGTTTCTCTATTAGGTATTCCATCTGATCGGGTATCTATTGATTTTGCAGAAGCTATTATATTTAAAGGGGCAGTTATACATGGTATTGTTGGTAGACGAATGTATGAAACCTGGTATACTATGGAAGAGCTTCTTTCAAATAACAGAATAAATATTTCACCTATTATTACTCATAAGATGAAATTGGATAATATAGAAGAAGGTATGGAACTTATTAAAGCAGGAAAGTCAGGGAAAATAGTTCTTTATCCATGAGGATAGGTATTGCACAGATTAAACCTCGTGTCGGGGATTTTAAGTACAATGTAGAAAGAATTTATAAATATTATCTTAAGGGTAAAGAAAATCAGGTTGATTTGGTAGTATTTCCAGAATTATCAGTTAGTGGATATTTACATAAAGATTTGATTTATAGACCTGAGTATGCTGAGGATGTATATGAGGCATTACAACAGATAAAAGAATTTACAGAACTGCCTGCAATTTTGATTGGTATCCCTACATATCATGCAAGACCTTCTTTAAAAGGTGTTAATCTGCATGATCCATCCTATAAAACCGAGAGAAATATAATTAGAAAGAATAGAGCGGTTGTAGTTAAAGAACATAAAATATTTTTTAGCATACCTAAAACATATAGACCTGACTATGATATTTATGATGAGAAAAGATATTATGTTTCAGGTAGAAACAATACGCTTTTAGAGGTAGGGGAAGAATTTGTTGGTGTTACTGTATGTGAAGATATATGGGTTGAAAATGGTCCTGTTGAGAAACTATCTCATAAGAGGAATAAACCTTCTATTATAGTTAATATTTCTGCTTCTCCGTTTTTTAGAGAGAAGTTTAGTATAAGATCAAATCTTTTAAAGAAGCTTGCTCGTAAATTCTACGTTGATATTGCTTATGTTAATCAGGTTGGTGCTGTTGATGATGTTATTTTTGACGGTAGAAGTATGGTTGTAAATAAAGAGGGAGAGACTGTTTGGGTAGGTAAAGTATTTGAAGAGGACTTTGGAGTTCTTGATATACCTTTAAATAAAGGAGATATTGGAATTGTTTACGATGATACTGAAGAGTTATTTAAGGCTCTTTCATTTGGAATTAAAGAATATGTTGAAAATACAGGATTGAAAGGAGTTGTATTAGGGCTTAGCGGGGGTGTTGATTCCGCGTTGGTTAGTGTTCTTGCAAAAGATGCTCTTGGTAAGAATAGTGTTAAGGCTTTTATTATGCCTGCTCCTCCGACTTCAGAATTATCTGTTAAGCTTGCAGAAAAATTAGCAAAAAACCTTAAGATAGAATATTTTAATATTAGTATTAATAATATACTAAAGAGCTATATAGATGAATTAAATTTTGTTAACGAAGATTATAGTATTGTGGAACAGAATCTTCAAGCAAGGATAAGGGCGAACATTCTAATGGCATATGCTAATAAGCATAACCTTTTACTTTTAAGTACCGGTAATAAATCCGAGATTGCAGCAGGCTATAATACAATATATGGTGATTTGGCAGGGGGACTTGCACCTATAGGTGATATATTTAAGCATGACGTGTACGAATTGATAAAATTTTATAACAGTAAAAATCCACGTGCTTTAGTTCCTAATGACATAGTTACTCGGAGCCCGAGTGCTGAGTTGAAACCTTCTCAAAAAGATGAGGATGATCTTCCTCCTTATTCTATTGTTGATGCATTTTATAAGGAATATATAGAGAATTATGTTAGCTATGATGAGCTTTCAGAGAAGTTTGGACAGAGTGTAACTGATAAGTTGCTCTGGCGTTTAAAAAAATCAGAATTTAAAAGGAGACAGGCTCCTATAATATTGAAGGTTTCTTCAAGTGCTTTTGGCCCGGGGAGAAGGATTCCTGTCTCACATTTTTATAAATATGCTTAAAGGAGGTTAAAATGAAGAGAGTATTTTTTATCTTATTTGTAGTGGTTTTATTTAGTTTTTGTAATAAACAAAACACCCATAAAGAGGAGGGGGAGAATATCATGGATAATACACATATGGCTGCAGGTACTAATATATCATATGAAGATAGGATGGCTCTTGCTGCAAAGGCTCATGGTATGAAAATAAAGGTAAAAGGAATTGTTAAAGGGATAATTAGAACCAATAAAGGTGATATAGGGATTGAGCTCTATGCAGATGAGGTACCAAATACAGTAAAGAATTTTATAGCTCTTTCTAAAACAGGTTTTTACAATGGACTCATATTTCATAGATATGTTCCTAATTTTGTCATTCAGGGAGGAGATCCCAGAGGTAACGGGACTGGTGATGCAGGTTATAACATACCTTTTGAGGAAAATAAAAAATATACTCATGTTGAAGGAGCTCTTGGCATGGCAAGAGGCCCTTCAAGAAATTCAGCATCCTGTCAATTTTATATAACACTTGCACCTCAACATAGTCTTGATGGTGGCTATGTTGTTTTTGGTAAGGTTGTAAAAGGAATGGATGTTGTAAAATCATTAAGGGCTGCAGATACCATTTTATCTATTGAGGTTTTCTTAAATGAAAAATAAGGTTTTTATTGTCGCTATTGCCTTTTTACTTTTTTGTAATGTGAGGAAGGGGTTGCCTGATAACGCAGTGATTCTTAGGACACCAGCAGAGATAATAGGACCTTTTGAAGCACGTATTACTTCACTTGATTACGATGCTACGCGTGATAGACTTGCTATTGGCCTTAGTGACAGCTCTGTAATTATATGGGATGTAAATGAGAAGAAAATTTTAAAAACACTTAATGCTAACACTTATATAATTAATGAGGTAAGATTTAGTAAGAATGCTTCGTATCTTGCTGTTGCTTCAGGTGATGGATATTTTTCGATTTACGACGTAGAACATAATTATTCACTTATAGATACTGTTAGAGAGTTTTTTGGTATTGTTACAACGGTTGATTTTTCACAAGATGATACAATATTAGGTATAGGGTTTGGTCAACCAATAGGGATTTTATGGGATGTAAAAAATAGGTATGCAATAGGTGTATTTTCAGGGCACAAAAATCTAATAACAAAACTTAGATTTAGTCCAAAGGGTAGATTCTTCCTAACTGCTGGTAGAGATAAAACCCTTTTTGTATGGGATATGGACAGTATAATTGAGGAAGATACATCTTATGTTGCAGAAAAAATTCAACCTCATTCTGATTATATATCTGGTATGGAATTTTCTATGGATGGTAAATACTTTCTTACTTGTTCAGTTGATAGTAGTTTAAAGTTGTGGAATGGAGATAATCTTTTACTAATAAACTATTACAGACATATAACGAAGCTCTGGAATGTTGCGTTTGGTCAGGTTGGAACAGATGGTTTGTATGCAGCTTCTGATCATTACGGAGTTGTTTTAATTTTTAAACTGGGTAGTAAAGTGCCGGATTTGTATTTGCCTTCAATCAAGAAAATGCCTGTTAGAGCACTTTGTTTTACAAAAAATTACCTGATAACAGGCGGTGATGATAGTTTGCTTGTTTATTGGGATAAGGATAGTATTAATACATTATTAATACATTAATAAAAAACCATAGGAGGTTTTATGAAAGCTGATATAACCCTGGATACAAAAGGGCTTTTATGTCCTATGCCTGTGTTGAAAACACAGAAAAAGATAAAAGAAATGTCTTCAGGTCAGATTCTTGAAGTCTTGACCGATGATCAAGGAGCAAAAGAGGATTTTCCAGCGTGGTGTGAACAAACAGGGAATGAATTTTTGGGCATTGAAGAAGAAGGAGAAACAATAAAGGTATTTATAAAAAAAGCCTAAAAGGAGGAGTTATTATGTCAGATAAACGATTATTTATTTTAGTTACTCACGGAGATGATAATCCGGAGAAAGCTACAATCCCATATGTAATTGGGAATACAGCGTTAGCTTCTGATATAGAAGTTGTAATTGGGCTTCAGGCTTCTGGTGTATCGACTGCTTGCAGCTCTTGTTATAAACATATCTTTGCTGCTGGTTTCCCTCCGCTTAAGGAATTGGTGGATAGTTTTTTAGATATGGGTGGTAAGATTATTGTGTGTGGCCCATGTATAAAATCAAGGCAGATAAGTCCTGATGAGGAGTTAATTAAAGGGGCAAAGGTAGTAAACGCAGCGACATTTGTAAATGAAATCATGAAATCAAATAACGTTGTATCATATTAGGAGAAAAAATGGCAGAGAAAAAACTCGCAATAATTCTTTCTGAAAAGAAAATGGATAAGGTTCTTGCTGCTTTGATGCTTGCTGTTACTGCAGGATCAATGGGGCAGGAAGCTCATATCTTCTTTACTTTTTGGGCAGTGGATGTATTGAAGAAAAAATTCAAGCCTAAATTAGGTGGTATTATGAGGTTTTTTACTGGAATGATGGTAGGAAAGATGAAGAAACTTGGTATTGCGACGTTTGATGATTTAATGGAACAGGCAAAGGAAATAGGTGTGAAATTTTATGCATGTAATACAACAGTTAAGCTTATGGGGTATAAAAAGGAAGACTTAATAGATTGTGATATTGTTGGGGCTGCTGGTTTTCTTAAAATTGCTCATGAGAGTTCTGTACAGATATATATATAATATAAAGCTTACAAAGGCAGGCTTAGGCCTGCCTTTGTATAATTAAGGAGGTATAATGCATATAGGTTTTATGGTCAGGACAGGTCCTTATACTTCAGAAAATATAGATACCTTTTATAACCTTTCCAAATCACTTATTAAGAAAGGTCATAAGGTATCCGTATTTTTGTATGAAGACGGTGTTTATAACGTGGATAAAGATATTAAATCTCCACAGGAAAGAAACATAGCTGATAGAATGAGGGAACTTGTATCAATGGGTGTAGAGATGAAAGGATGCGGTACATGTGCCAAATTTAGAGGTCAGAAAAGAGATAAGCTTATTGATGGCGTAAAGCATGGAGGTATGGCAAATTTGGTAAATATCATAAAAGAGACAGATATATTTTTATCTTTTGGTTTTTAGGAGGTTAGCATGAAAAAGGTTATTATTTTTATTAAGGCTGGTCCATATGGTATGGCATCTCCAGGGGAAGGATTTAGAGCTGTAATAGGTCTTGCTGGTATGGGTTTTGAGGTTCATACTGTTTTAATAGATGACGGAGTATTTGTTTTAAAAAAAGGACAGGCTCCTGAAAAAATTGAGATGCATAATCTTGAGGAAGCTTATTCAAGTATTCCCGATTTCGACGCTAAACTATATGCTTATAAACCTTCATTAGATGATAGAGGGTTGACAAAGGATATGATTATTGATGCTGAGATTATTGACAGGGACGCACTTAAGAAATTGCTTGATAGCGTTGATGCAACTGTAACTTTTGTATAGGAGGAAGGATGAAAAATTTATTCGTTATTTCCAGGTCCCCATATATGAGGAA
>JALVRC010000111.1:0-4745 GCA_027025255.1 Caldifarciminota bacterium | reverse complement strand
ACGTTAGATTTAGCACAAAAAGATGATAGCGTTATTTTTATTCAGGATGGTGTTTTTATTGGTGAACATAAACCTGTATGGCTAAGAGATTGGTTTGATAAAGCAAAAGAAAGAGGTGTCAAATTTTATATTTTAAAAGAAGACTGCGATGCGCGTTCTGTTAAGTCAGGTAATGATTTTATAGTTGTGGATTATGATGGGTTTGCAGATTTGTTAGTTAGTCATAAAAGAGCCATTACGTAACTTTTTATTAAAAGAGCAGGGGCAAAGAGCCCCTGCTCTTTTATAAATATGAATAAGATTGTTCTTTTTATAACAGGTTTCTTTATGGGAGGTTTGTTAGGGAGTATTCTCTCTGAGTTGATAAGAGCTTATATTGGAATAGAAGGTATTTGGGGAGTTTTAACATGGGGGAAAAAGATAGGTCTTGATAAAACAGGGGTTTCTATGAATTTTTTTGACTTTTCTTTATCCTTTCATTTTAATTTTACATTGTTTTCAATAATAACAATTATTGTCGTAGAAATTATTTTATTTATGTTTTTGAAAAATGAGTAAAAGGTTTTGGTAGCAAATCTTTTAACCTGTAAAAAACCACTCCTTTTTTATCAGCAAGTATTATAAGTGGATTATCAGAAAATTCACTAAGAACCTGAAGACAGGCTCCACAAGGATATATTGTTTTTTCATCGTAAACAACAAGTATGTCAATTTTTCGTTGTCCGTCTAATACTGCATTAAAAATAGCTGTCCTTTCTGCACATATGGTTAATGAATACGATGCATTTTCTATGTTTGAGCCAGTATATATTTTGTTATTTTCAGTAAGTACACTGGCTCCCACTTTGTTATTAGAGTATGGAGCATAAGCCTTCTTACTTGCTTCTTTGGCTGCTTCTATTAAATTAGATGCCGAGGGCGGGACTTGAACCCGCACGGTTTTCACCATACGCCCCTCAAGCGTACGTGTCTGCCAATTCCACCACCTCGGCACTTAATCATAATATATTATACACATTATTTCTTCTCTGTCAAGGATTTAATATCTGTTTTTATATATAATTTTTTGTTTTTCTTTAACTTATTTGGATCCTTGTAATTAAATTATACGAATTATGCTTCTTTTTTTTCTTCTATAATAATGACGATTTCTATGATGATTCCTGTAAAGGTTTTATCCGCTCAATTTTTTTATTGACATTGCCTGGTTTTTATGTATAATAATCAAAACAATAAAAAAGGAGTAGATATTATGAAAAAAAGTTTGAGTTTGTTTGTTTTGATTGCTATTGCTGGATGCGGTATTACAGCCCCTATAAATGTTGTAAACAATTTTTATAAGGATATAAAACAAAAAAATATTACAGCAATAATGACATTAGTTCATAAAGATTCTGATTATGCCACTTTAGAGGATAATGATTGGAGATTAATTTTGAATGATACGCACATAAAGGAATATCATTTTAGTAAGGTTAATATTACTGGAAAGACAGCAGTTGTGAAGGGATATATCAGGTTAGAGGATGGGACAGAGATCAATCAGGAAATTACTCTTTTGCAGGATAATGGAAAGTGGCTAATCTATAAGATTAGAAAGGTAGACTAATTTTTCTAAGAGGGGTAAGAAAGTATTCTTATCCCCTCTTTAATGTGCTTCTTCCCAGTTTTTTCCTATATTTCCTTCAACAGTAAGAGGTACCTTTAAAGAGACAACATTTTCCATAATTTGTTTTGTTTTTTCAAAGGTATCATAGGCATTATGTTCGTTTACCTCTAAAAGAAGTTCATCATGTATCTGTAGTATTAATGCATTGGGAAATGTTTCTTCTACTTTTATCATTGCCTCTTTTATTATATCTGCAGCACTTCCCTGAATAGGGAAATTTATACATGCCCGTCTCGCATTTTCAAACACATTTCTGTTGGTTTCTTTGAGCCCTGGTAAATACCTACGTCTACCTTTTAAAGTTCTTGCATAACCGGTTAAAGCAGCTTTTTTAACAAGTTCTTCTTGATATTTTACAATATCTGGAAATGTCTCAAAGTATCTTTTTATAAAATTGTGTGCCTCTTTTCTTGATATACTCATTCTTTGTGCAAGGCCAAATTCACTCATGCCATATATTATACCGTAGTTAACGATTTTTGCTTTACTTCTCATTTCTTTTGTTACTTTTTGACTGGAAACCCTGAATATTTTAGCTGCTGTTGAGGTATGTATATCTTCATTGTGAGAAAATGCTTCTATAAGATTTCTGTCATTGCTTAAATGTGCCAGAATTCTAAGTTCTATCTGAGAATAATCAAGACTAATTAGTACATTACCTTCTTCGGCTATGAATGCTTTTCTCATACGAGGCCCAAGTTCTCCTTTTATAGGGATATTTTGTAAATTAGGATTCCTGGTTGCTAATCTCCCTGTTACTGTTCCATTCTGGATAAATGTAGTGTGTAATCTTTTATCTTCTTTTAAAAGTTTGGGTAATGGGTTAAGATATGTAGTTAAAAGTTTGTTGTATTTTCTATGTTTCATTATAAGAGGAATGATTGGATGATATACTACAAGCTCTTTAAGAATATCTACACTTGTAGCATAATTACCACCTTTTGTCTTTTTTATTACTGGTAGTTTTAAATGCTCAAATAACAGTTGTCCTATCTGTTTGGATGAAGAAATATTAAATCTAAATCCAGCATGCCTATATATCTCTTCTTCTATTTTCTCTAATCCTGTTTTTAATTCATTAGTGAAATTAAGAAATACATCTGTGTCTATTTTTACTCCTCTTTTTTCCATGCTATAAAGAATTCTTATTAATGGATGTTCTATATTATTATAAATGTCTTTAAGATGTAGTTTGTGAAGTTTTTCTTTGATCTTTGGGTACATGTTATAAATGGATTTTACACTGGATACTGGGTCTTTTGAAGGAGGTCTTATGCCCAAAAGAGGGGACATAGCATGTAAAGAGTAAGATCTTTCATTAGGGTAAATCAAATAAAATGCTATCATAATGTCAAATGTAGGTTCCTTAAGGTTATTTTTATAAAGTAGACTTTTCAGGTCAAACACGATTTTTGTATCATTTATTTTTTCTGGTGTAAGTTTAAAAATGCCTTTCTCGTTTATACCTACAAATTGACTATCATAAGGGTAAATAGCAGTAGGAAGATTTAAACTGGACGAGAGTTCTTTTATCTTTTGTGTTGATGAAGTAGGTATTTGTTTTTCTTCTTCTATGAATGAATAAAAATTTAATTCTGTAAATAGTGCGTTTAAATCTTTATTCTTTTTGGGGTTTAGGCTAATATCCTTTATATCAATAGAAAGTGGAACTTCTTTAAGTTCAACAAGGCTTAAAGATAATTTAGCAGAGGTAATATCACTTATTACCTTTTTCTCGTTTAAAAGAATATCTTCCCAGCTTTTATATTTATTTATGATTTTAACAGCAGTCTTGGGCCCAATTCCTCTAACGCCTTTTATCCCATCTATTCTGTCTCCGGTAAGGGCTAAATAGTATTTTATTTTTTCAGGAGGAACTCCTAATTTATTTATAACATGTTCTCTCGTAATTACTGTATTGCTAAAGGGATCGAATATTTTTACATCTTTGTCAATAAGTTGAAAAAGGTCTTTATCTCTTGTTACAATTAAAATTTCCATATCCTTTTTTAATTTTTTAACAAGTGTTGCAATGATATCATCTGCTTCATATCCTGGATATTCAAGAACATTTATTCCCATAAACTTACAGTATTTTTTTATATATTCTACCTGCCAGATAAGATCATCAGGGGTTTTCTCTCTTTCCATTTTATATTCAGTAAACATTTTGTGTCTTAATGTTTCTTCAGGTCTATCAAAAGCTGCAACAATATACTGAATAGAGAATTTATTAATTAGTTTTTTTATACTTGTTATAAAGCCGTAGATAGCTGATGTATTTCTACCATTTCCATCTCTTAAGGGATTTTTTATAAATGCATAGTATGATCGGTAAATGAGAGAGTGTGAATCTATTATTAAAAGTTTATTCTTCATTTTGTACCTTTTGTTTAAAAAGTTTAATTGCTTTGTTATAAGAAGAGATTGTTCCTGCGTCTGTCCACCAGCCTTTAAGAATTCTATACGACATTTTGTTTATATTTATATACATATTGTTCACATCTGTTATTTCGAGTTCTCCTCTTTCAGATGGACTTAGTTTTTTTATAAAATCAAATACTTGTGAATCATATATATATATACCTGTTACAGCAAGGTTTGTCTCAGGAGTCCTGGGCTTTTCAACAATCTTTGTTATTTTTTTATCTTTTATAAAAGCAACGCCAAACCTATTTGCATCTTTTACCTCTTTTAGAAAAAGCATGGCTCCATCTTTATATGTATTTATATAGTTTAAAAGGCTATCTTCAAAGATATTATCACCTAAGATTACAAGTAATGGTTTGTTATCAGCAAAATCTTCAGCAAGAGAAAGAGCATCTGCAATACCTTTTTCACCTTCCTGGTATGTATAATGTAGTTTTTTTATGCCTAAGAATTTTCCATTACCAATAATTCGCAGGAAATCACCTGCATACTGTCCGCCGGTTACGAGCATAATTTCTTTGATACCTGCTTCAACCATTTTCATAATCGGGATAAATACCATTGGTCTGTCATAGATTGGTAATAGATGTTTATTGGTTACTTTTGTTAAGGGAAACAATCTTTTCCCAAGACCTCCACATAAAAT
>JALVRC010000110.1 GCA_027025255.1 Caldifarciminota bacterium | reverse complement strand
CAGTGGATGATGATGTTGTATTTACCTACTATACAGTATGGGCTGAGGATGAGAATCCAGACAACGATACTCTTACGAGTGATGCGGTTCATGCTAATTTAGGTGCTGGTATAGTTGAATATAAGGTTGAGGAAGGCTATGGTATAACACCTAATCCAAGCAATGGTAATACCGAGATATACTACAGTGTAGATCATAGCAGTAATGTAGTGATAAGGCTTTATGATTTGACAGGTAGTGAGGTGGCAAGGCTATTTTCAGGCAAGGTAAGTTCAGGAAGGCATAGCATTACTCTGGATGTGAGTGATATGAACCCTGGTATTTACTTTGTAAGGTATGAATTGGGAAGTAGCGTCTATTTGAAGAAGTTAATAATAACGAAATAAAATTTAGAAACTGAAATTCTGGAAGCGGGCTGTGAAGTTTACAGCCCGCTTTTTTATTTTACCACCATACAGGCAAATAGTTGCATGTACTGCATAAAGTAAGACTGTTTCTTTTTTTCCTAAGATGCATTCGCCTGTAAAAATTGAACATTTTACCGTGCCATATATCTTCAATACTATTTTCAAGAATGTTTCCCATTTTTACCTGAGCCTCATAATCAAGACAGCATAAAGGTACTGTTCCATCAAAGTATATGTTTATTGTTTTAAATAGATATATGCATGGGTGGAAAGGGTTAACATTTTTATGTGGTGTATATACCTGTTCTTTTTCTACTCCTCCATGCCAGTCCTGAAAAAACCTTATAAATATTCTATCCGCTAACTGAGAAAAACGTTTTCTGAATTGATTGACTGAACTTTTGTTTTTACGTGTTAAAACAAGCTTTAGAAAGATTTCAGGCTTCCTTTTCAGGGTTGAAAGAGCTTTTAAGTTGTTATAGACCTTCTCAAAACTCAATCCTTTTCTTATAGCATTGTATGTTTCTTTATCTCCTCCGTCAATACTAATATGCAATTCATCAAGTCCTGCTTCTGTAAGTTTAATAGCTCTTTCTTTTGATAGTAGAGAGGCATTTGTTACAATAGCTGTTTGCCGAATTTTATACTCCTTGAGTATCTTTATGAAGTGCTCAAGCCTTTTGTCCGTTAAAGGTTCTCCAAAGCCACTTAGAAAAACAGTTTGAATATGTTTTCTATGTGTTTTAAGTTCATTTGCAATTTTTTCAAACACTTGAGGCTTCATAAATCCTTTTTTTCTTTTCATTGAAGGATAAGGGCATATACTACATCTGGCATTACACAGGTTAGTTGTCTCAATGGAGATTATAGGAGGGAACTTATAGAATTTTCTGTATGTGTGGTTTATCTGTGCTCTATAAAAAAAAGCGTACACAGGATGAGCAAAAAGTGCTTTCTTACTCATCCATTTGTATAGTGTTTCTGAAAGATTGGAGGTAGCGAGCAGGGTTTTTATGCTATTTATCAATTTTTAACCTTAATGTCTTGAGTTGGTCTGTGTTTACTTCTGACGGAGAATTGTCGTACAACCCCTGTGCCTTTGTTGTTTTAGGGAAAGCAATTACATCTCTTATACTTTCAATATCTAATAAAAGGGCGACAAGCCTGTCAAATCCAATTGCGAAACCACCGTGTGGTGGCGCAGAAATTTCAAGAGCTTTTAGGAAAAAAGAGAATTGTTCATGAGGTATATTGGCAATTCTAAATAATTTTTCCTGTAGTTCTTTTTCATGAATCCTTATACTTCCTGAGCCGAGTTCTACTCCGTTTAGAACCAGGTCAAACATCTCTCCTTCTGCTTTTAGTGGATTTTCATCCAGGATTCTTATATGGTCTTCTTTGGGCATTGAGAAAATATGGTGAGCAGGAATAATTTTACCTTCATCCTCTTCAAATAATGGGAAATCTTTAATCCAGAGGAAATATAATCCCTTGTTTTTTTTATGAGGAAGAGCATTCCTTACAGTGCCGAGGGTTTTCAATACAGTATTTTTATCATTTCCGGCAAGAAATAATGTGGTTCCTGGTTTTATTTGTTCGGAATTTACAAATTTAGCTAAGGGGCCTTTCAGCGTATTGTTATCATTTATAACGTATGCAAGGCCTGCAAATCCATTCTTTTTTACAAGCTCTTCATGCTTTTTTATTTGTGAACGTGAAAGCGTTTCTTTAACATGTATACCGAAAACAAAGCCATCATTATCTACGATACTTTTAAATATAGTGAAGGTTGATTGCTTAAATAGATCAGAGTAATTTTCTATTAGCAATGGATTTCTTAAATCAGGTTTATCCGAGCCGTAGTTTTCCATGGCATTGTTATATGTAAGTATAGGGAAAGGTTGTTTTTGTGGAGTAATATTTATCTCTTTGCATAACTCAATTACAAGTTCTTCTACAAGATTCATAATATCTTTTCCTTTAACAAAAGACATTTCTATGTCTATTTGAGTGAATTCTGGTTGCCTATCTGCTCTTAGATCTTCATCTCTAAAACATTTTGCTATCTGAAAGTATTTCTCAAGACCACTGACCATCAATAGTTGTTTGTAAATTTGTGGAGATTGTGTTAGGGCATAGAAACGACCTGGAAATATACGTGAAGGAACGAGATAATCTCTTGCCCCTTCTGGTGTACTTTTTCCAAGAATAGGCGTATCAATTTCCCATAAATCTTTTTTAGAGAGAAATGTTCTTGTCCTTTGTAGAAGTCTATGCCTTATGTACAGTGTTCTGGTAAGATTGGGCCTTCTCAAATCTATGTATCTGTATTTTAGTCTTACCTCCTCATTTGGTAAATTTTTCTCTCTTGCAGGAGAAAATGGGAGTGATTTTGCTTTTGAGATTATTTCTATATCAAGGATTTCAATTTCAAATGCACCTGTTTTTATGCGTGTATCTATCTGGTCTTTTGGTCTTTTCTTAACTATTCCTGTTATCTTAATTAAATCTTCTTCTCTCAGGTTTATGATATGTTTAACATTTGTTTGAGCAAAGCACTGTATAATGCCAGTTCTATCTCGTAAATGAATAAAGTATACGCCTCCAAGATTCCTTATTCTATGTATCCATCCTTTAAGGCTTATTTTTTTACCTTCGTTTTTTACTGTATCTATTACTGTCAATTTTAATCCCATAGGTCATCCTCCTCCTGTTTTTCAATCTCTATATCATTTATTGTATCATCAAGCTTCTCTATGCCTGTTTCTATCCGGTGTTTTAGGTGAGAAATATAGTCCATTGCATCTTTCAACGAGTCTAAAAGTTCTTTAAGTTCGTCAATAGAAAGTGCTTTAAGCTCTTTTCTTGTTTTTTCTACCTTTTTTAATATTACCTCTATTTCTCCTGGCCTCATGTTATCCTCTTATGGAGTAGCCTCCGTCTACTATGATTGTTTGTCCTATAATCATATTGGAAAGGTTACTTGCTAAAAATAATACAACATTTGCAATATCCTCTGGCGTTACAAGCTTTCCTACAGGAGAAAGTTCCTTTGCATTGTTAAGGATTTCCTCTCTGTTAGGGAAATGTTTAAGAGCTTCTGTATCGACTGCCCCCGCAGAAACAATATTTGCAATAATACCTCGAGGAGCTAATTCAAAAGCAATGTGCCTTACGAGCGATTCTAATGCGGCTTTTGATGAGCCTACCGCAGTATAGTTTGGAATTGCTCTTATTGCTCCAAGACTACTTACAGCGATGATTTTCCCTCCCTTATGCATAAGTGGAACCGCTTGTTGGACAATATCAATTAAGGCTCTTGCGTTTATATCCATTGTCCAGTCCCAATGCTTCTTCTTAAGTTCTAAAACAGGTTTAAGTACGCCTGACGCTGCGTTACTTACAATAATATCTACTCTGTTAAACGTTTCTTTTATTGTCTTAAAAATGTTTTTTACTCCTTCTTCTTCTCTGACATTACCTTTTACAACAAGACAGTCTACGCCTTTTTCCTTGATTTCCTTTTCAGTTTCATGTGCCTTTGTTTTGTTTCTCAAATGATTTACAACAATGTTTACTCCGTTATCTGCAAGTTTTAAAGCAATGGCCTTACCGATTCCTCTGGAACTTCCAGTAACAAGAGCGACTTTCCCTTTTAAATTATACATAATCCTCCTTTCTCAAATTATTTATTATACCTCTGGAAATAAAACCTGTGAAAAATCCAGAAATTCCACCAACAATAATAGCAATTGGGAGTAAGTAAAGGGTTTCTTTAAACCGGGCTACTAAAAAAAATGCAACAAATATCTGAACAATATTGTGCACCATAGCTCCTCCCATGCTAACAAAAATTATAGAAAACCATTTAATCCATTTAATAGCCCACATAAACAGGAGTGAAATTAAACCTGCTGATAGGGCAAAAACAGTAAATATAGTTAAAAGCTTTCCAGAAAATAATCCTCCTACAAAGATTTTTAACATAAGTACAGATAAGGCATACATATATCCGTAAAGATACAGGGTTATTATAACAGGGATGTTCCCAAGCCCTATTCTTATCCATATTAAAGGGTTTGGTAGGAGGTTTTCAAATACGTACAGAGCAATAGAAAGTCCTGCCCACATGGCTATGTTTTTACTCTGAAATGGCATCTATTGTATGGTTTTTTTTAAGTATTTTACTTTTAGATTTTTTTATAACTACTGAAACAT
>JALVRC010000109.1 GCA_027025255.1 Caldifarciminota bacterium | reverse complement strand
AATGGAACTAAAGAGAAAGTAGTAGTATTAAAAGTAGCAAAATATGTAAAAGAATATTTAGAAGAGGCAGGAATAACTGTTTATATGACTAGAAACAAAGATAGTTTTGTTAGGTTAAAAACGAGAGCAAAATTTGCAAATAGGTTAAATGCAGATATATTTGTGAGTATTCACGCAAATTCTGCTCCTGCTCAACCTAAAGCAAAAGGACTTGAAACGTATTTTCTTGCCGCAGCAAGAACTTCTTGGCAAAGAGCAGTAGCTTTAAGAGAGAATGGAGTTGTAGAAAAATATGAAACTAAACATAAATCAAAGGATGATATTGCTCTTATACTTTCTGATATGGCACAGAATGAATATCTCAACGAAGCCTCTTTACTTGCTGAATACATTCAGGAAAGTGCAACTTCTATTTCCGGCATAAAAAATAGGGGATTAAATCAAGCAGGATTTTACGTACTTAGATTTGTTTATATGCCTTCTGTTTTAGTAGAGATCGGTTTCTTATCGAATAGAGTAGAAGAAAAAAAGTTAAATGAGATTAAGATTCAAAAAAAGATTGCTAAAGGAATTGCTAAAGGAATTATACGTTTTCTAAAAGAATATAAAAAGAAATTAAATGTCTGATAACAGACCTATAGGTGTTTTTGATTCAGGTATAGGAGGATTGACAGTTGTAAAATCCCTTAGACATTTTCTTCCAGGAGAAGATATTATTTATCTTGGTGATACTGCCAGATTACCGTACGGTACAAAGTCACCAGAGGTAATTAAAGGTTTTGCCTTACAGGATGGTAATTTCCTTATTTCACGAGGGGTTAAGTTAATTGTTGTTGCTTGTCATACCGTTTCATCTGTTGCTTTAGAAGATTTAAAGAAAGATTTCCCTGTGCCAGTGATAGGTGTTACAGAACCAGGGGCGAAGGCTTCTGTACAGGTAAGTAAAAACAAAAAAATTGGTGTTATTGGAACAATTGCAACAATAAGATCTGGAAAGTATGAGGAATTTATACTTAGAAATAACAGCGAAGTTGAAATAATTGCGAGGGCTACTCCTCTTCTTGTCCCTTTAGTAGAAGAAGGATGGATAGTTCATGAAATCACAAAAGAGATTTTAAGGATTTATCTTAATCCATTAAGAGAAGATAATATTGATACCTTACTTTTAGGTTGTACACATTATCCTGTTTTGAAAAAAGTGATACAGGAAGTAATCGGTGAAGAAGTTAATTTAGTTGATCCAGGTAGAGAGACTGCACAAGAGGTAAAAAAACTTCTACAATCTCAATCCAGTTTAAGTAACAGAGAAGTTGGCAGATTGAAGATTTATTTAACTGATTTATCACCTAATTTTGAAGAGATAGCTAAAAGATTTCTTGGTTTACCAATAGAGCATGTTATCAGAGCAACACTTTCACAGTTAAATATATGAAATATATTGAAAGACGATTAAAAAGAAAGGTATCAGGGAAAATTGCTGGTATCAGGATAGATAACTATCTTGTAAAAAGTGGTATAGGAATTTCAAGAAATCAAGTTGAGAAGAAGATTAAAGAAAAATTCGTAAGAGTTAATGGAACTTTTGTAAAACCTTCTTATAAAGTAAAAGCTGGAGATATTGTAGAAGCAGAATTACGTGTTTTAAAGCGTGATTTTGATATTCTCCCTCAAAGTATGCCTCTTGATATTGTTTATGAGGACGAACATATTATAGTTATTAATAAACCAGCTAACATGGTAGTTCATCCTGCCAAAGGGCATGTAGAAGGTACATTGGTTAATGCTTTGATGTATCATTGTGGGATTTTGCCCACAGAGAATGAGAAATTGAGGCCAGGGGTTGTACATAGGCTTGATATGGATACTACAGGTTTAATATTATTTGCAAAAACATATGAAAGCATTTCTATTTTAGGAAGAGCTATTTATAAAAAGGAAATGAGAAAAGAGTATACTGCAATTGTATGGGGAGATATACCACAGGATAGAGGATATATAGATGCTCCTATAGGTAGAGACACAATAGACAGAAAAAAAATGGCTGTTACTCCTTTAAATTCTCATAATGCATTAACTGAATATAAGATAATAAAAAGATATGGTATCGCGACAATTTTACGCGTTAAACTTCATACAGGAAGAACTCATCAGATTCGCGTCCATCTTTCTCATATTGGATATCCTGTTATAGGTGACAAGCAATATGGGGGAAGGGATATACATGTTCTAAACAAAAAAAACTACATTAATAGTTTTAATGAAATTTTAAAGCTTATAGACAGACAAGCGCTACATGCTACTATACTTGGATTTGAACATCCTATATATAAAAAATACATGCTGTTTAGAAAATCGCCACCAGATGATATGATAAAAATAATGAAATATTTAGAGGTGCTATATGTATAAGGGTTTGATTGTTGTTGAGTCACCAAGTAAGGCAAAAACTATTGCTAAAATTTTAAAAAATAAATACAAGGTTTTGTCATCAGTTGGGCATATAAAAGATTTACCCAAGTCTAGATTGGGAATTAAATTTGAGGGAAATCATATTTTGCCAGAATATATTAAAATAAGGGGAAAAGCCAAGGTTATTAACGAGATTAAAAAAAACGCAAAGAAGTATAAACATGTTTATATCGCAACAGACCCGGATAGGGAAGGAGAAGCTATTGCTGGACATATAGCTGAAGAAGTAAAATCTTTTTCTGACAGTATTATAAGGTTAAGTTTTTTAGAGATAACACCGATCGGTATTGATGAAGCATTTAAGCAAAAAGGAAATATAGATAGAAATCTTATTGAGGCACATAAAGCAAGACGTGTTTTAGATAGGCTTGTTGGGTATAAAGTAAGTCCTATATTATGGAAAACAGTAGCTAAAGGCTTATCTGCCGGTAGAGTTCAAACAGTAGTATTGCGTTTTATTATAGAGAGAGAACGTGAGATAGAAGATTTTACCCCTGAAAAATATTACACGTTAGAAGCATATTTAGAAGCAAAGGAAAAAACTTTCAAAGCCACTTACATCAAAAAGAATAAAGATAGACTTAACAGCAAAGATAAGGATAGTATTTTAAAAGAGTTAAAAGTATTCAAGACTGCTACAGTTAGTATGTTTAAAAAAATATTAAAGAAGCAAAGCCCTTATCCTCCGTTTATTACGGCAACAATGCAACAGGAAGCATCTTCTAAATTAAAGTTTTCATCAAGAAAAACAATGAGAATTGCACAGATGTTATATGAAGGAATTTCTATAGGTAAAATTACAAAAGGTTTAATTACATATATGAGGACCGATTCACAGCGTATTTCTCCGAGTTTTCAGAAAGAGACCGAAAATTTTATAAGAAAAATCTACGGAGAGGAATTTGTTTATAAAAAATCTCGTATTTATAAAGACAAAAAGGGGGTACAGGGAGGACATGAAGCTATTAGACCAACGGATTTATCTCTAACTCCTGAAAAGATAAAAGGAGTACTTAATAAGGATCAGTACAATTTATACAAACTTATCTATAATCGTTATCTCGCTTCTCAGATGAATGACGCAACATTTGAAGAAACAACTGTTAATTTAAAAATAGGCAAGCATGTTTTTAAAAGTAGGCGGTTAAGAGAGGTATTTAAAGGTTATGAGATAATATATCCTCGTATACATGATTTTGGGGAAGATTTGCCAGATTTGGATAAAGGAGATAGTGTTAATTTATTGAATATTAAGGCAATAGAACATATTACTCAACCACCAGCCAGATTTAGTGAAGCTCAAATAATTAAATTATCAAGAGAAAAAGGAATAGGTCGGCCATCAACATATGCATCTATGATTTCTACTTTATATGACAGAAATTATGTTACTAAAGAACAGGGAAAACTTCGTCCAACAGAATTAGGCATAATTGTACACGATATTTTAATCCCCAGATTTTCAGAAATATTTGAAGTAGGATTTACCGGGAGAATGGAGGATAAGTTAGATTTGGTTGCTTCAGGAAAAGAAAAATGGGAAGAAGTAGTTTTTGAATTTTATAGACCCTTTGTTAAACGTTTGGAATCTGTTCAGAAGACTTTGCTTAATATAAAGAAAGATTTAACTGAAGAAATAAAAGAAAATTGTCCTTTATGTGGTAGGCCTCTAATAATAAAATGGGGAAGGCATGGAAAATTTATAGCCTGTTCTGGTTTTCCAGAATGTAGTTATACTCGCTCGTTAAAAGAGGATAATAAATCAGTTAAACTTGGAAAGTGTCCTGAATGTGGAGCTGACTTAATACTTAAAAGAGGTAGATATGGAGAGTTTATAGCCTGTTCAAAATATCCCTCTTGTAAATATACTGCACCTTTAACTTTACCATACAAGTGTCCTTTATGTGGTTCGTCGGTAGCCAAAAGAAAATCTAAAAAAGGATACTATTATTCGTGTACAAATAAAGAATGCAAATTTTATTCCAGATTTCCTTTAGTAGAGAAGAAATGTCCCAAATGTAATGTGCACTTTGTTAAAGAAAGGAAAAACTATGTATGTAAAAAATGTGGATATAAAGAACCTGTGTAGTTCATACATTAATTATATACAGAATGTTCGCAGACTTTCTGTAAATACAGTCAAAGCATATAAAAAAGACATTTTACTATTTATTGAGTTTCT
>JALVRC010000108.1 GCA_027025255.1 Caldifarciminota bacterium | reverse complement strand
ACAAATTTTAAAAATAAAAACCCGACACTTATCCATAAAATGGCAAGGAGCTTGTTATATATTACAAAGTATATAGTAGTAGCATCTTTTGTTAAAAGTTTCTGGAGAGGAAAGAAGTATATAGTACCTTTTATAAATCCTACATGTAGCCATAATGTAAACAACCATATTAGCCATAGTTCAATGGTTCCTGTTAAAATAAGGTAAGCTTTTTTTACCTCTGTTCTTGGTTTTTGAGAATGAATATATATCCAAACAATACCGTTAATAAATAAAGCTCCAAGTGGAATTAGAGAATAGTAATTAAAATGTCCCATTTGTATCCTTATTTACAGGTAAGATGATTGAAAATCTTGAAAATTCTCCTTCAATTGATTCAACTTCTATACTTCCATTATGTTCTCTTTCAATAATATCTTTTGCAATACTTAAGCCCAGGCCAGCTCCCTCTCCTACCGGTTTGGTGGTAAAGAAAGGTTCAAATATCTTATCGTATAGATTTTCAGAAATACCTGGTCCATTATCCTGGATTATGATTTCTATTTTATCCTTTAAACGTTGTGTTTCTATCCGAACAACAGGAATATATTCTTTTTTATCAAACTTCATTTGAATTTTCTTTCTATCGGTAAAATAAAAAGCATTGGAAAATATGTTCAAGAGTACTCTTCCAATATCCTGTGGAACTACTTTTATCTTTTCCATGGTTTTATCCAGTCTCTTTTCAATTGATACTATATAACTCGGTTTTTTTAGTCTTATTCCATGATACGCAAGGTCAAGATACTGTTCAACAAGATAATTAATATCTATAAATCTTTTTTCATTAGCAGAGCCTCTTGAATGTAAAAGCATTGATTGTACAATATTGTCTGCCTTTTGTCCGTATTCAATAATTTTGTTCATATTTATTTTCAGAAGTGATAGAATATCTTCTATATCTTTCCGCACATCTTTTTTAAGACACCTTTTTTTCTTTACAATATAATTGGATATATCTTTATACAATTCAATAGATAACCTTGCAAAATTGTTAACAAAATTTAAAGGATTTTTTACTTCGTGAGCAATACCTGCTGTTAATCCTCCTAAAGAAGCCATTTTTTCCTGAACAATGATTTGCTGTTGAATCTTTTCAAATTCCAGTTCTTTTAAATATTTTTCCGTTATGTCTATTAATAGAATTAGGTTTCCAACATATATTCCTTTATTCCTTAATGGAGATTGAGAGTAGAGTAAATAATGCTTTACATTTTTTTTGATTATGCTTATCCTTTTATTCTTTATTTCTTTATTGCCTTTATAAATCGGAATATAGTCAATAATCCGTATTTTTTCTATGGGTTTGGCACCAATATTAAGCAATTGTCTGGCTTTATTGTTAATTTCTACAACTCTATTTTTGTTATCCGTAAGTACAATCCCTTCCGGAGAATGGGTAAACATTTTTCTGGTAGCTTTTGTAATATTAACAGTTAGAAAGTTAAACTTTTTAATGGCGACAAACACAAAGATTAATTGTATTAATGCTGATTGAGGTGCTAAGGGCATATATTCGCTTTTAGAAATAAATAAGGGAAGAACTATCTCGCTTATTATACCGACAATTAAAGATAGGATTGTGCCAGTAGTTATTAGTAAAATAATAGATCTATAACGTTTGTTAAGCATTTTCCTCGAGCTTAGCAAAAAATAAAGTGCTATGATAATCGGAAGTATAACAATAAATATTGTTACAAATATAAATAAAGGTCCAACGTCTTCTGCCGGTCCCCATTTATATTTTTTTATATTGTACATACTTATTAATTTTGTAAAGGTATGTATAACTATGGTTATGAGTATTAAACCCACAAAAGAGTAGAATAAATAGTCTTTTTTCCTGTTTAATAAGACATATACGAAGTTCAGGAATAAAACTCCCACTGGAATCCAGAAAAAACCATTTATTCGCCAGAAAAGTATTAGCAGTCTATCACTCATGGGTAAAAAAGTTGGAAATGAAGTAAGCATCCATAGTTCGATGGCAGTAGCATATAATAAAAAGGCAGTATTTACTTTATCTTTAATTTGTTGAGCGAAAATGTATATATAAATATAAGTAGTTATAAATAAAGATAGTAATGGAATAATAGCATAGAAATTTATGGCCACTTCATCATAAGCCATACTTATCATCCTTCAGATTCATATTTGATTATACATAAATTTATTTGAAAGTCAAGAAAAAATAATTATCAATAATTCTCAAATTTAATGCAATAATTTTTCTTGATTTATACATATTTGTATATATATTTGTAGTATGATTGCTATACTTATAAATGTTTACATAACAGATGTTGTGCTTGATAAGAAAGGTTTATTTAAATGGACCTCAAAAGCTTTTGTTAAGCAGGAAATTGGTAAGATTTTTCCATGTGAGGTGGATACCAATGAAATTACAACTATGGAGAATAGACTTAGAGAGTTAGGACTTTATTTTGATGTAAGTCTTCAATTGGAGGATAGTACGAAAGATACTACAAGGCTAATTGTAAGATTAACAGAGGGGTGGTATTTACTTCCTTCGTTAACAGTAAATATTGATGAAGAGACTGGCTGGTACTATGGCGGAGGGCTAAATATCAGGCATTTATTCGGATGGAATTACTATGTTGGTATCTTTTATATGTTCGGAGGCGAAAAATCATATAGCTTGAATGCCGGGAAATCATGGAGTAGAGGAAGTCCTTTTGATCTTTCTCTTTCCATTGGGAAAATGGAAAAGAGAAGGGTTATAGAGAATTTTAATGAGACTGATGTGTTTTTTAATGTTAATACCGGTATAAACATAAAAAAAATAATTTATCCGTCTATTGGATTGGGTTATACATCCACGTCTTCTGATTCATCCGGAAAAACAGTATCTTTAGATAATACAGATACATATTTGTCAGGAAATATAGGCATTAAAATACTTACAAAAGAAGCAGGTATAAATCCTACAAGGGGTTTTACTATGAGTATTTTATTTAAGCATTATTACGGATTGCAACCAGTATTTGCTATTGAGCGTATTAAATACAGCTTAACTTTCTATAAAACTTTTGAAAATAATACATTTGCTACCTATTTTGGATATGAAGGTGTGTTTGGTAGGAGTATCCCAGCTTATCTCAAGCTATATTTAGGAAGTGGTAGTTCAATTAGAGGTTGGGGTTTTGGTTCATTAAGAGGTAATCATTATATCAATATCAGAGAAGAAGTAAGAGTTCCTCTTGTATCTTTAAAAAAAAGGATGTTCTGGCATTTAAAGGAACAACTAACAGGTCTGTATTTTTATACATATTATGACATTGGATTTATAGGGGAAGAGGACTTTACTGATTTATTAAGTTTTAAATACATAGATGCGTTGGGGGTGGGGCTAAATATATTTTTGCCTTATATTGGCGGTGTAAGATGCGAATTACAGCGACCTTCCTCTATATGGAAAATATCAGCAACTTTTGGTTGGGTTTACTAAAATGTAAAAAAAAGGCACCATGGGGTGAGGGTTTTTATGGTGCCTTTTTAATTAAAAACCAAGACTATTTAAGATCTATAGATATCTCTTTAGTCTTCGCTTTTTCAGATTTTGGTAGTTTTATGTGGAGTATCCCATCTTTATATTTTGCTTCAATCTTATCTATGTTCACTTCCACTGGTAGTTTGATACTCCTTTGGAATTTACCGTAGCTTCTTTCTATTCTATGAAAATGTGTATCTTTTTCTTCCTTTTCAAATTTTCTTTCACCTGAAATTGTTAAAACATCTCCGTGCATCGTTACTTTAATATCCTCCTTTTTCATTCCAGGCAGTTCAACAGTAATCATTAGATCAGCCTTTTTCTCTTCAATATCAAGGGCTGGATACCACATTACATTCTCTCTCTCTTCCGGGTAGTAGCCGAAGAATCCACCCATCAATTCATCCATTTCTCTTCTTATCTTTTCTAATTCTTTAAAAGGTTCCCATTTAGTTATTTTTGCCATATCTTCACCTCCTTTAAAGTTTTCTATTTATTAATATAATTCTAAAAGCCATTTAGTCAATAAAACTTGACTTATTTCAATTCTTTTATTTAGTTAAATTTTTTATGCTTGACTTTTAGACAAAAAAGTGTATATTTCTTAGATGGCAGTAAAAATAGGTATTGTTAATCAGAAAGGTGGTGTAGGTAAAACAACCACAGCTATTAATTTATCAGCTGGTATAGCTTTGGCAGAGAAGAAGGTTATACTCGTAGATATGGATGCACAGGCAAATGCAACGAGCGGTTTGGGTATTGGTAAAAACGGAAATAGTATCTATAACGTCTTGCTTGAGCCAACTCGTATTGAGCAGGTTATTAAAAAGATTCCTGTACCAGGATTTCCTCATATACTTCCATCCAGTATTGATCTTGCAGGACTTTCTGTAGAAATTGAAAACGATTCTATGTGGATGAGACGGCTTGAGTATGCTTTGAAATTGATTGATAATAAATATGATTACATAATTATTGACTCTCCTCATTCTTTGAGCTTTTTAACAATAAATACAATGGTTGCTTCTGATAAGCTTATAATTCCTGTCCAATGTGAATATTTTGCTCTTGAGGGACTTTCTGAACTTATAAATACCTATAAGAAAATAAAAGC
>JALVRC010000107.1 GCA_027025255.1 Caldifarciminota bacterium | reverse complement strand
AAATATACAGAGTGGTTTAAAATAATCCTAAACCAATCACAGGATGTTTTTCCATCGTAGGTAAAAAAATTTTTCTCTTGACTTCTTTATAAAAATACATATAATTTCTCCTACTCGTAAAGGAGGCAAGCTATGATATTAATAATGTTTTCTGCTGTAATACAGGGAATAGTTAGAGATTTAGAAACCAAAGAATATCTTCCGTATGCCAACATAAATATTGAAGGAACCGAACTCGGTGCAGCTACAGATGAAAAAGGGGTTTATCGCATCAATAACATAAAAAAAGGCAAATACACTCTTGTAGTAAGCTATATAGGATATCAAACAATAAAGAAAAAGATTAACATAAAGGATGACAAACGATATATTGTTAATTTTTCACTGCCCCTAACCCCCTTACAACTAAAAACTGTCAAAGTAAGCGGAAGGAGAAAAAAATTTTTATACTCTCCAGGCATAACAACTCTTGAAATTGGTAAGAGAGAAATAAAATCTGTTCCTGCCTTTATTGAAGCAGACCCTATCAAGGCTGTGCAACTTTTACCAGGGATTGTAAAACCCACTGATTTCACAACAGGCCTATATGTAAGAGGGGGGTCTTCTGATCAGAACTTAATTAGACTGGACGATATTACGGTTCTCAATCCAGCCCATTTTGGCGGGTTGTTTTCCACATTTAATGCTGATATTGTCAAAAGCACAGAGCTGTATGCAGGTGCTTTCCCCTCTGTATACGGAGGAAGAATCTCTGCTGTCCTTGATGTACACTCAAGAGGTGGTGGTAAAAAATTAGGAGGAAACCTCACTGTCTCAATGCTATCTTCAAAAGCCTCGTTATTCGGTCCACTATTCGATATAGGCGATTTTACTGTAAGCCTTAGACGTACCTATGCTGACGAGATTATACCAATAATAACCCTTGGTAAGTATACATTCCCCTACTATTTTTATGATGCTTATGCACGCGTTTCTTTAAAACCGATAAAGAAAAATACTTACATATATCTGTCCGGCTTTGTAAGCAGTGACACACTCTTTTTTGCTGACGAGTCAACAAAAGAAAATGTTAATATTGGCTGGCAAAATAGAATAGCTTCTTTAAGAATTCTTCGTAAAATAAACGAACACATGGGAATAAATACTTCATTTGGCTACACATACTTTTATCAGGGCATTAATGTACTTGATAGTTTTATGGTCTATAAGAATCTTGTTCAAGGGCCTGAACTACATTCCAGTCTGAAATATACGTTTTCTGAAAATAACAAATTAAGATTGGGATTTGATGGCTATATAATGGACTTCCTATACGATGCTGACTTACAGGAAGATTTCAATTTTTCTCTTAAAGACATATCTTATGAAATAGGCATATTTGTAGATGATATTTTTAAATATAAAAAATTTATTATTGAACCAGGCGTCAGAGGAAATTATTTCTATACAGAAAATGCAGACAAATTTTATCTTTTACCTGACCCAAGGTTTTCTATAAAGTATCTTCTCAGTGAAATGACTGCTGTTAATTTCGCTTTTGGAAGACACCACCAATTCATGGTCGCAATAAAAGAAGAAAATGAGATATTACAGTTTATTAATCAGTGGGCACCTATAACCGGAAGATTCGGACCAATGGAAGCATATCATTATGTATTGGGGATTGAACAATGGTTTAAGTATGGATTCAATGGCTCAGTTGAATTTTACTATAAGGATATGAACAATCTACTTGTAAGGACATCCCGACAGGAGATGGATCTAAATGATTATAAAAATACCTACCTTAAAGAACCTGGTACTGGATATGCATTAGGAATGGATATGATCCTAAAAAAAGGGCTTGGTAAACTTACAGGATGGATATCATACTCACTATCCTACACAGAGGTTACATTTGATAAAACATATACCCCTGCATGGAACAGAAGACATGTTTTAAACCTTATTAGTTCATATGAGCTACCGTACAACATATCATTAAATGTCCTTGCAAGTTTTTATACTGGCAATCCGTACACACCTGTTCTATACAGAAAAAGAGTATGGTACAGAAGCATTATAAATTATCTTTACAAATTCTTCTGGTATGAGGTAGAAGGAGAAATAAATTCAGAGAGATATCCTCCATACTTTAGAATGGATATTGGCATATCAAAAAAATTTCTATTCTCTACCTCTGAACTATCATTGGCATTAAATATTGTAAACCTTACAAACTACAAAAATATTTTCTTCTACATGTACGACTATACAAAAGAACCACCTGTAAGAAAAGCTGTTACAATGCTTCCATTTTTACCATCAATAGAAATTTCTTACAGATTTTAGGAGGAAAAAATGAAAAAATTAATCCTTATTTTTACTATTTTTCTTGCATGCAGTGAAAATAGTTCCCAAAACTTTACTTCAAAGCTAAATATTTACTGCATACTTGACCCAAAAGCTCGTTTTCAGTTAGTAGTTGTAGATAGAACCTACTCAGAGGAAGAGGCTGTATTAGATTCTGGATTAACCGGTGCAACAGTAAAAATGATAAAAAATAATGATACTCTGCTCTTCCATCCATCAGATACAACAAATGGTTTTTATGAAAATACTGATACCTCCTGGTTTACAGCAGGCGAGACTTATACATTAACTGTTGAATACGAAGGGGAAAAATATACCTCTACGAGCTGCATACCTGATTCATTCCATATCCTTTCCCATAAAGATTATGATACAGTCTCTTTATCCTCTCCTGAAACACTTATATGGAGTCTTTCCAGAAATGCTTACAAACAAACCTATGCAATAATGCCATGGATTATGAATGACACTATTTTCAATTTCAATCTTGTCTCCCTTGATACATTCGCTTCTATCTTTAACTACGCCCCTCTATTTCCTATTACAGATACCTGCTACATTGTTAAAGTAGAATGTGCTGACAGTAACCTGTATCAATTATGGAGAGGTAGATACAATACGTACTTTACGAGTGACAGCTCAGCATACGGTCTCTTTGGTGCTCGGTATCAAGATTCTGTAATAATTTATATAAAAGAGTAAATTGATAGAGCTTAAAAACGTATATAAAACATATAAAAGAGGTAAGATATTAATTCCTGCTCTAAAAGAGATTAATCTTACTATAAATGAACGAGAGTTCACCTGCATAGTAGGACCTTCAGGCTCGGGAAAAACAACGCTCCTCAATATAATTGGACTTATTGACATACCTACAAAAGGAATGGTAATATATAAAGGAAAAGATATAACCAGGGCTAAAAGCAATGAACTCGCAATGATAAGAAGAAAAGACATGGGTTTTATATTCCAGAGTTTTAATCTAATTTCAGTATATACTGTATATGAAAATGTAGAGCTTGCATACGATTTAAAATACAAACACAAAACCAAAAAAGAAAAAAAACAGCATATTCTAAGAATGCTTATGTCTGCTGGCTTAATTGATAAAATAAACGCCAAACCTAATGAACTTTCAGGAGGAGAACAGCAACGCGTTTCAATTGCAAGAGCCCTTGTTAAAGACCCTCTATTAGTCCTTGCAGATGAGCCTACCGCTAATCTGGATAGCAAAACAGGCGAACAGGTTATTGGCCTTATGAAGAAAATGAACACAGAGAAAAAAACAACCTTTATCTTTTCTACCCATGATGAAGTGATAATGAAACATGCCAAAAGAATTCTAACATTAAGAGACGGCATGCTAAAATGATTAAACTTGCATTAAAAAATCTCTTAAAAGAAAAAAGACGCACATTACTTACTTCAAGCATAATGGCATTTGCTATAGTATACTACATTGTTGTATCAGGATTACTTGCTGGATTTGAAAGGGATTCTTTAAAAAATTATATATCTCTATCTACAGCCCACATAAAAATATATCCCAAAAAAACACAAAAGACAGATTATATAAACGAGATGGAAACGCTTGAAAATACCTTAAAGAAATTTTCTTTTATAAAAAGCTATACAAAACAGCTAAGAATAAAAGCCGCTATTGATGATGGAATAGACCAACTACCAGTTATCATAAATGGGATTGATAACAAGAGCCAAAAGGTCTTCAGCTATAAAACATACGTTAATGGTGGTTCACTGAATAAAGGTATATGGCTTGGGGCATCGCTTGCAAAAAAATTTAATGTAAAGCAAGGAGATTATCTCTTTATAACCCTTAATGACAACGGAGTACTTATTTCTCAAAAGATGGAAATAAAAGGTATTATAAATGCTCCCTATCCTGACATAAATAACTACTATGTTTTTATGTCTCTTTCATACCTGCAAAACCTCATACATAATAGCCAAGTATCTGAAATTTACATAAAAGTGTATAACTATACGAAGGCAGACGCTTATGCTAAGAAAATGCAACAAATACTTGCACTCTATAATGTAGTATCCTGGAATAAACAGGCTGCGACACTCATCAATATTTCAAAAGTAAAAGGAAGCTCAAGTATTGTCTTTCTTTTTATCATTATACTTATAGGAATTATTGGGACATCAAATACGCTATTTATCTCCATATATGAAAAGATAAGAGAAATAGGGACACTAAAGGCTATTGGCATAAGTGATAAAGAAATAATGAAACTCTTTTTGTTAGAAGGGTTCTTTTTAGGACTATTTGCCTCCACTACAGGTGTTATCATTGGAGCTATTCTAAATTACTATCTCAGTGTATATGGCATTAGCCTGGGGAACATGATGCATGGGATAGATGTTGGCTATGCTGTAAGCAATATTGTAAAGAATGAATGGCAACCATCTGTAATTATCTTCTCTTTTTTACTGGGACCAGGAACCACAACTCTGGCAAGCTTTTTCCCTTCAAAAAAGGCATATAAAATGAATCCCAACGATTGCCTGAGAAATATATGATTGCTCTAAGCATAAAAAACATTAAAAGGAATCTTAGAAGAAGCATTTTAACTGCCCTTTCTCTTTTTGTAGCCTCATTTGTTGTTGTCTTTTTATATGGGTATATTCAGGGTTTTATAAAATCAATAAAAATCATAAATATAAAGCTCAACTCAGGACATGTAACTATTGCAAAAAAGGAATACTTTGAAAAGCAAGTCTTTATACCAGCGTATCTCTATCTAAATAAAAAAGACATTGAAGAAATAGAAGAAAAGATAAATAAGAAAACCTATGTTAAGGCTATTCTTAAACGGACAGAGTGCGGGGTAATGCTAATTAACAATGCTAAGGATATAAATGAAAATACCCTACTTCTTGGAATTGAACAGGAAAAGGAAGAAAACTACTTGAATCTTGAAAGAAAAATCATAAAAGGGAATTATTCTCTAAACAAGGGTATTGTTATTGGAACTGGACTTTTCAAAGAACTGGGACTCATGCTAAATGACAGTTTAATACTCCTTACCAAAAGCTCAATGGGGAGACTTACAACTATTAAATTACCTATTGTTGGAGTTTTCAATCTTGAATACAGCAATTTTGATAAAAATATTGCTATCACATCCCTTACCAATGTTCAAAGATTATTAAAAATGCATGGAACAACAAAAATCCTCATATTTTTAAAAAACGAAAAATACATAAAAGATTTTGTATCAAACTTTAATATTGACCCAACAATAGCAGCAAAAAGCTATAAAGATAACGGAGATATTATTCTTTCTTTAATGGATCTTGCATCAAACGTATACTTTTTTATATACATTATGATAATCCTTCTTGCTGCTTTTGCAATTATAAATACAATGACAATAGCTGTTTATGAAAGAATAAGAGAGATAGGAACACTAAAGGCTATTGGTATGACAGATATGGAGGTTTTTACCCTTTTCGGAATAGAAGGAACAATCATAGGCACTATTGGAGGATTTCTCGGCTCCTTGTTTGGCTGGATATTTGTTTGTATATTAGCAATTAAGGGTATAAATTTTGAATCCCTGTTTAAAGATGTCTCTTTTCCGGTCCCGTACATAATAAAACCAGAAGCAAGCATTTATGTTTTTTTCTTTGCTTTTGCCTTATCTATCATTATATCGATTATTGCTGCTCTTTTTCCTGCTATCCATACCAAAAAACTTTTACCTCAAGAATGCTTGAGGTCTATATAGGAGGATATATGGCTTTTTTGGTATTATTATCTCTCTCAACTAAGACATACTCAAAACATTCATAAAAAATAAATCAATAACAACCTGTATGAGAAAAATAATACTTGACAAGTAAAGAAAGATTTGTATAATTTATGCATGAAAATGGATATAAGGAGTAATATTTATGAAATCATTTAAAGGCGGTATTCATCCTGAGGAGAATAAAATAACGACTGGCAGTCTCATAAAGGAAATGCCAGCACCTGAACTGATTGTAATACCATTTTCGCAGCATACAGGCGCACCAGCAAAACCACTTGTAAAGAAGGGAGATAGGGTGCTTGTAGGCATGAAAATCGGAGAAGCAGAAGGATATATCTCATCCCCAATCCATAGCTCTGTTTCCGGGAAGGTTAAAGATATCAGAGTTATGCCTCATCCAGTAAGCGCTATCCCTGTTCTTTCCTGCGTAATAGTAAACGACGGAGAAAATGAGCCTGACCCATCTATAAAAAAGCGCACTTCTTACGATACCTTATCTGTAGAAGAATTAAAAAATATAATAAAAGAAGCAGGTATCGTCGGACTCGGAGGAGCAGCTTTTCCTACAAATGTAAAACTGAGCCCTCCTCCTGAAGCTCATATTGACACATTGATAATAAATGGAGCTGAATGTGAGCCTTATCTAACAGCAGATGACAGACTTATGCAGGAGATGCCGGAAAGAATATTAGAAGGTGCCAACATAATAGCAAAGATATTAGGAGTTAAAGAACCTATATTTGCAATAGAAGAAAACAAACCAGAGGCAATTTCTAAGATGAAGGCAGCAGGTGCGAATGTCGTTACCCTGAAAACAAAATATCCCCAGGGTGCAGAAAAACAACTAATAAAAGCAATTCTTGATAGAGAGGTGCCGCGGGGCGGACTACCCTTCATGGTAGGAGTTGTAGTTCAGAATATTGGGACAGTAAAAGCCGTTGCCGATGCAGTGATATACGGAGAACCTTTATATAAAAGAGTATTAACAGTTACAGGAGATGGAGTCAAAAATAGAGGGAACCTTCTCGTAGCGGTAGGAACACTATTTAAAGATGTTATCGACTTCATGGGAGGGTACACAGACAATACAATAAAACTCATTATGGGTGGACCTATGATGGGCATATCTCAAAAAACAGATACTGTTCCCGTTATAAAAGGGACTTCAGGTATTCTTCTTTTGAAAGGGGAACAAGCCAATATACCGCATAGTGAACCATGCATAAATTGCGGAGAGTGTGTTGAAGTCTGTCCCATGCATCTTGTTCCGACTCTACTTGCAAAACTTTCTGAAAATGGCAAGGTAAAAATGGCAAATAGATGGGGCATTATGGACTGTATTGAATGCGGCAGCTGTTCATACGTATGTCCTGCAGGGATAAAACTTGTTCAGGCCATAAGATTAGGTAAGTATCTATTAAGAAAAGAAAGGAGCAAAAAATGAGCCCAAACTTTATAGTTTCTTCATCTCCCCATTTTCATAGTGGTAACAATATAAAACGCATAATGTATCTTGTTGTTATTGCTCTCCTCCCTGCATTAGGTGGGGCAATAATATTTTTTGGAATGAAAGTTTTATGGTTAAGTTTAATAGGAATATTTACAGCAGTAATCGTAGAATTACTGAGTATAAAGATAGGCTTTGGGAAAACCTGGAAAGAATCCCTTTCACGTTCTTTTGATGGAAGTGCTATAATAACCGGGTTACTCATTGTCTACAATATTCCTCCTAATGCTCCTTTCTGGATACCTATAATTGGCAGTGCTTTTGCTATTATTGTTGTAAAACAGCTATTCGGCGGACTTGGAAACAATTTCTTAAATCCTGCTCTGGCAGCAAGAGCGTTTCTCATGGCTTCTTGGCCCTCATTAATGACAGATTTTTCTCCTCTTGCAGGAAATATGAGAGGGGCTATTTCTGGTATAACAAACCCCAATGGGCTTATAGATGCTGTCAGTAGCGCAACACCTTTAAATGTTCTAAAATCAGCTACAAGATATCTTTCCGACCCTTCTATGCATAATAAAGCAGTTGAAACAATAAATAAACTTTACAGCCCTGAGGTTTTTAAATCATTATTTATAGGAAACATTGGTGGCGTAATAGGAGAGACAAGCGCATTACTCTTGCTTTTAGGGGCAATAATGCTTCTTATTACAGGCATTATAAAACTTCGTATACCTATGTCCTATATTCTGACTGTTTTCTTGCTAATTCTTTTAAAAGAAATTTTTTCAGGAGGTGAACTGATTATAGGATTAAAAGCCGGACTATTTCATATTCTGGCAGGAGGTCTAATCTTAGGTGCATTCTTTATGGCAACTGATTACGCAACCTGTCCTATAACTCCTGTGGGACAGATTATTTTTGGCATAGGAGCAGGAATTCTAACCTTTCTTATAAGAATGTGGGGTGGTTTCCCAGAAGGTGTTTCTTATTCAATTTTACTCATGAACATTTTTACACCCCTGATAAATAGATTTACTAAACCCAGAATTTTAGGAGAAAAGAAATGAAGCTTGAATTAAAAATGATAGTTGTACTTTTTAGTGTTTCTGTGGCTTCTGCTGCTCTCTTAAGTTATGTATACACCTCTACAAAACCTGTAATAGAGAAAAATAATTTAAAAAAAGAAAAAGAAGCACTTCAATTTATCTCCCCTGACGCAGATACGTTCATTAAGGTAGAGCTTGAAAAAGACACTTTCTTCTATTGCTGTACTCATAAGGAAGACACAATTGGTTTAATATTTCAAATTGCTCCACATGGATATGGAGGCCCTATTAAAATAATGGTTGGACTAAAAAAAGATACAACTATATCAAGAATAAGGATAGCCGGGCCAGCAGAAGGGCTTAAAGAAACACCAGGACTTGGAATGAATATTACCGAGAAATCCTTTCAAGAACAGTTTTCCGGGAAAAAAGAGAAAGAGATATTTCTAAAAAAAGATAAGAAAGCTGGAACAATTGATGCAATTACTGCAGCAACAATCTCTTCACGTGCAGTAACCAATGGAATTAGAGAAGGCGTAAAAAGATTCAGTAAATATCTAAAATGAACAATATATGCAACAAGATTATAAAAATGTTAAATAAGACTTATGCGTAAACCCTTCTACACATGAAAAATGTATGGCATAAACTTGCTTATTATATAAAAAAGGAGAAGAAATGAGCATATTAATATTTGCCATACTTACTAATACAGTGAGCATTGTAAATGATACGTTTATTGAGTTCTCACCCATTCATTATACAAATAATCTTGATAGCTTTGATTTACTGATAAGCTTAAAAAAAAACCTATCCTTAACAGTCAAAGTTGACACTTCAACCCAGGGAACATTTATACCTCTAAAAACCATAAAGAATATTCAAATAATCAACAAAGACTTTTCAAAAGGCTTCTCTTTTAACCAGGGTAAAATATCCTTGAATCATGGAATGACCCAAAAAAAACTTATTCACCTGAGAATTTTTTATTATATACCTTTAAATATATCTAAAAATATAGATTTCCAATTCCTCTATACTGATGAGAGGGAAGATACTGTAGGCATAAACTATAAAACCCTGTTTTTTAATACAAAGATTAGAGAAAACAATCTTGTTTATTTACACCTATCTCCTTCTCCATTTAAAAACAAGTTAATTGTTGACTATGGAGTAAAAAATGCAGGATTTGTATCCATTCAGATATTTGATGCAACAGGAAGACTTGTAAAAACACTTGTCAATGAACCCAGAAGAGGGGGTAGTCAAAGAATTATATGGTACGGTCTGGATGATTACGGAAGAAAGGTATCTCCAGGCATATATCTTTTTGTTTATTCTCATGATAATAGAGTTCTTTTAAAAAAGCAGGTCATTCTTTTAAAATAATTGTTATTTTATCTATTTAGTAAAGCCCTATTAATCCCTATGGATTTAACTCAAACTGACCACCTCAGGGCATACGGTATAGTATATCATGCATTAAAAAAAGGAGAAAAGGCAGAATGGCTGCTAAACTACAGAGGTGGTTCTTTTATTATATATGATAACAACAATTTTAGTGCTAATGATTGTAAGATATTGGGTGTCCAATTTGAATATCTGAGTGCAGCAGAAATCTCTTCTATACGGGATAAGCTCCAAAAAGCAAACATGGATGCTGTTCATCTTGAAAAAGCACCTAAAATAGCGGTATATGTACCGCCTACAAAAGATCCATGGGACGATGCTGTAAGAATGGCTCTTGAATACGCAAATATCCCTTACGATATTGTCTGGGACAAGGAAGTGCTGTCAGGAAAGCTTAATAAATATGATTGGCTACATTTACACCATGAGGATTTTACTGGTCAATACGGAAAATTTTTCTATTCGTATGCATCTACTGAATGGTACAAAGAGGAAGTAAGAATAAATGAAGCAATGGCAAAAAAAATGGGATTTAAAAAGGTAAGTGAACTTAAAAAGGCTGTTGCATTAAAAATAAAGGAATTTGTAACGAATGGAGGTTTTCTATTTGCAATGTGCTCTGCAACTGAAACAATAGATATTGCACTTGCTTCTCTTTCCACTGATATAGTTCCCAGCGTCTATGATAATGATCCTATTGATAAAAATTATATAAAACAGCTAAACTACTCAAATACCTTTGCTTTTTATAATTTTATCCCTGAAGTAAATCCTTATGAATACAGACATTCAGACATAGATGTTAAAGAAGAAGCCTATAAAAGAGGTGAAGATACCTATTTCCACCTTTTCAATTTTTCCGCAAAATATGACCCTGTTCCAACAATGCTCGTACAGGACCATACAGACCTGATTCCTGAATTTCTTGGACAAACAACAGGATTTCATAAAAGATTTGTTAAACCCGGCATTACCATACTTGCCATGGTTGACAATACAGACGAAGTAAAGTACCTTCATGGAGAAATGGGGAAAGGAACATTCACATTCCTTGCCGGACATGACCCTGAGGATTATAAACACTATATTGGAGATCCTCCTACAGATCTTGCAAAGCACAAACACTCACCAGGATACAGATTAATACTTAATAATATTCTCTTCCCTGCGGCTAAGAAGAAAAAACTAAAAACATGATATCACACAGAAAATGTGTGCTGTGTGCCTTAAAACAGATAGAAAGGATAGCACACCTATCCAATCTTCCTGAAAAAAAAATAAAAGAGATTAAAAAGAAAGCAATCTATAGATTATGTAAAGACTACAAAAGATACTCTCCTGCAAAAATTAGCTCTAATGCTCTCTCTTTTTTGTATGCAGAGATAAAAAATGATCCCTTTAAAAAGATAAAGGAAAACCAGAATATGCTGGCACAGGAATTTCTAGACAAAAGTATAAAACCTATGATTTATAAAAGCAAAGACCCCTTACTCTCAGCCATAAAATGGTCTATTCTTGGGAATCTTATTGATGACGGAGCAAATCCTGATTATAACACTCAAAACCTTCTTTTAGAAAAAGCACGTTTTTGTATAAATCACTATGACAAATTAAAACAGGAACTAAAAAATGCAAAAACTGTACTTTATATCCTTGACAATAGTGGAGAGGCTATATTTGATAGAGAAGTTGTAAAAATCATAGGAGAAGAAAGAACTATTGTAGCAGCAAGGGATGATTACATATTAAACGATATTACTTACAAAGAAGCCCAAACGCTGGGATTTAAAAATGTTATCTCAACAGGGAACAATACACTGGGCATAGATTTTGATAAAGTAAGTTATGAATTTATCGAAAGCTTTAGAAAGGCTAACATTATAATTGCAAAAGGCCAGGCAAATTTTGAATCTTTATGGGGGATAAAAAAACAAAACCTGTTCTTTCTCTTAAATATAAAATGCAATGTGGTAGGAAAAATTATAAATTCAGAATATGGTTGTAGTATAATTATTAACGAAATAAAATATAAAACATAATTTTTATTCTTGCTTAAATAACAACATCAGATTTAATAACTATTTTCTAACTTATTATCATAATACAAACATTATAAATTTTTTATAATTATTTTTTAGCAATGCTTTTTTTACTTGACAAGCATATAAAAATATGTATATTTTTATATGAATATAAGGTTTTGGGGTACAAGAGGTTCAATACCTGCACCTGGACCATACACTATAAGGTATGGCGGCAATACAACCTCTGTAGAGGTACTATTAAAAGATGATACTTTAATTGTTATAGATGCAGGAACAGGTATTAGATTATTAGGTAATTATCTTATAAAAAAATATGGGACAAAGATTCCACCTATACATCTATTTTTAACGCATTCCCACTGGGATCATATCCAGGGATTTCCCTTCTTTATTCCAGCATACATACCAGGAACGAAAATAACCATATATGGTTGTCCTCCTGCAACTGTTAAACTTCAAAGTATATTAGAAAATCAGATGGAATCACGCTATTTTCCTGTTGACTTTAATGACCTGAGAGCTGAAATTGATTTTAAAAACTACTGTGAAGAAGAAATGAAATTAGGGACTGCTGACATTATTGCAATAAAAAACTATCACCCAGGATCATCAAATGCTATTAAATTCACAGAAGGAGATAAAAAGTTTGTTTTTCAGACAGACAACGAATTAACACTTCCAGAAGACTTCCCCTTTTCTATTAAAGACTATATAGAATTTAGTAAAGAAGCAGACCTATTTGTACATGATGCACAGTACACTGATGATGAACTTGCGAAGAAAAAGGGATGGGGGCATTCCTCGTACCAACAGGTTATAAATCTTGCCGTAGAAGCCAATGTAAAGCAGGTAGGATTGTTTCATCATGATCCAGATGCGAGGGATGATATAATAGATGAACGTGTTAATGATGCAAGAACAATTTTAAGAAAGAAAAAACCAGAAATATTCTGTTTTGCCGCAAGAGAAGGTCAGAAAATAACCATTTAATGAAGAAAGCAGGTTTTGTAACCCTCTTCGGGCCACCTAATATAGGCAAATCAACCCTCTTAAATGCGTTAATGAAAAGAAAGTTAGCACCTGTTTCAAGAAGACCTCAGACTACATGGAGAAGAATAGCGGGTATAATAACAGAAGATAATGCACAGGCTGTTATTTTTGATACACCAGGCCTTATCTCAGCAAAAAAGAAAATAGATAATTTTATCATAGGAGAAATTGAAAAAGGGCAAAAGGATACGGATATATCTATATATATATTTTCCAATGATTATCAGGATATAGAAATATTTAAAAAAAAGATTAGAAAAACTAACAGTGTACTGATAGCTGTAATAAATAAAATTGACCTTGTTAAAAACAAACAACTACTCCTGCCTTTAATAAAAAAAATTGAAGAACTATACAAACCTGTAGAAGTGTATCCAGTATCTGCATTAAAAAACATAGGTATTGATGAACTTAAAAAGGGCATTTTAAAATATCTGCCAGAGCAAACAGATTTTTACTACCCTGCAAATTATCTATCAACAGAAGAGGAAAGATATATTGTAACTGACCTCGTAAGAGAAGCTCTCTTCTCTGAACTGGGAGAAGAAGTCCCGTATGAAACATTTGTTGAACTTGAAGAATTCAAAGAAAGAGAAAAAG
>JALVRC010000106.1 GCA_027025255.1 Caldifarciminota bacterium | reverse complement strand
TTATTCTATTACTGAAAAAAAGTATATACCAGCTGATTAATAAAGAAAGCAGGAAAAAAACAATTGGTATAGCAATATATATTTTTCTGTTTTCATTGTGAGGAGGTATGAAATCTTCTTTTATAAAAAGAATTTTTAAGCTGCTTACTATAGGTATAAAATGGACAAAATAGTTTTCTTTTAAGGAGAGTCTTAAATAGAAGAATATATCAGCAAACAGTATATATAGAAAAAAGAAGATAAAAACGGATAAAATCATACTTCTATTGCTTCCATCGGACAGAATAAGGCACATTTCTGACAATTATCACATGGAAAGACATTCTCAGTTATCGCACCAAAAGGACAGACTAATATGCATAAATTACAGTGAGTGCATAGAGTAGTATTTAGGTGTACACCATTTTTACTAAAATATAATGCATTTTCAGGGCAAACCACTATACATGGAGCTTCCTCTCCACAGATTTTACAAAAGATAGGTATTTTTTTTAAAGAAACTTCAAGAGTCCTAAGATGAGACACTCCACCGTGGTAGACTTTACAGATTTCTACGCATGTGCCACACGAGATACATTTTTCTATATTTACTTTCATTTTACTATATCTCCAGATGTTGGAATTTCCCAGGCAATGAATTTATCGTATTTTACATCCATGAGATATTTAGAAAGAATGTTATTTGTGTTTATTCCAAGAAATCCTCTTTCAATGTTTTTGTCAGAGACAAGGTCAATATTTATTATAGCTTTTTTTGTTTTTAATCGGAATTTATTGTATTTAGGAAGAAGCTTGATGTCTTTTGGATTGGCAAAACATTTAATTGGGTCTTTTATGAAAAAGTCTTCTTCTTTTTCTATAAATCCAAATACGGTAAATTTCTTTTTATGTTCAAAAGATTTGAAAATTCTTTGAAATCTTTCATAAATTATGTCAGAATTAAGAAACATATTTTCATGAATATAGTTTTGGTTTTTAAGGGATGTATAGTTTCTTTCTATAATTTCTTTAGCAGGTAACAGAAGAATTGGTGCGTAGGGTGCTATAGGGAAAGATGTGTTTCTCACTATCAGTTTATGTTTGTAAGAAAGGATTTTTGTATATGCAGGATAAAGCCAGGGAAAATAAAAACCATGGCCTATAATAACTGTATTATCAATTTTTTTATCGTTGATAAACGAATAGAAAGGAGGGGCGTATATCTTTGGTAATGGTTTTGTAACTGGGAAATAAAAGTGTTTTTTATAAGAGAGTCTTTGTAGAATTAAATGGCTTAGTAATGGGTCGTAATCATTAGCAATTTCAGGAGCATACAGTATTAATACAGGTTTTTCAGATAGAAAAGCAGCCAAATTTTCATATTTTTTGTGGTATATTTTAAAGTGTTTTCTATATTTAGGAAAAAGGAAAGATGTTAAAAAGATTGAGAGATTGCCTGGTTTAATAAACAGCGTTTCACCAATAATTGCTTTGTTGGTTGATACTGATAAAATTTCTTTTTTGTCTTTTCTTATCTTTGTGTAAAGATAGAGATTTTTTTTCTTTAATGGACCTATAACCAAGATTCTATGTGTTTTTGATAGAAGTTTTTCAATATTTTCATGGGGTAGTTGAAAATAGGAGATAGTATCAGGATGAATATCACCGCTAAATATCCTGTTATTATCAAAGGAGCTAAAGATTTTATCTATTTCTTCTTGGGGAACAGATCTATCAATGACGTGGATTATATTTTTTTCATTTTCTAATACGCTGTTTAAAATCTCAAGACCTTTTTGTATACTTATTTTTTTATTCTCTAATAGAGCTTTGTAAATACGATCAGGTTTTTTAGTTCTATTTACTAATGTTACAAGAGTAGGGCATAAAAAGTATCTATTGTCAAACGATAGATTTAAGTATCCAAAGGCATCTTTTGTGATTTGGATATTACAATTTGCCTGACAGCCAGGGCAGTTAATATATTTTTTCATATCTTATTGCATCGAGAAAATCTTTTAGATCAACTACTGGACCTTCAATACATAAGAATAATTTTCCAATTCTACATTTGCCACATTTTCCAGCACTACAGTTGAAATCCATTGGTTCAAGAAAAAATGTCTCATCTGTATTAAAGCTTTTTTTGGTTAATATGAAGCCTCTTTCAGATATAATTAACAAAGGACGTTTTCTGGGAATACGTGATTTTATTGTGTAGTGGGTTTTATTATATTTTAGAAATTGAGCAATGCTTTTGTTAATGTTGTCAGTAAAGATTATGTCTTTTTTAAGAAGTGTGAAGTTTAGAACCTTAAATATTTTATCAGACTGAATCATGATATCAATATCATCAGGAAAAATAAAAGGGTTGCCAAAAGGACCCATAAGGTAAATACTATCACCTGGTTTTATGTATAGGTTGCTTGAATCAAATGAGAAAGAAAATTTATTATTAAAAATAAAAGGATATACTGTTGTTATTTTTTTCTCTGTTATAAGAGAGAAGTATTGTCCTGTTTTAAAATTAATATCTTTTGTTTTAATAGAAAGAATAGCTATATTAGATGAAATATATATAATTTCAGATACCTTAAAAGGATTATTTAACATCTATAATTTCCCTGATATCTATTTTAGAAGGGCAGACTTCAATACATCTCCCACATCCAACACATCCGTATGTTCCGTATATGTCTTTAAAAAAGAGTATTTTACATGAAAACCGTATTGAAAATAGATGCTTTTGGTTCTTTTCTTTTCTATCATAGCAAAAATCTTGTTTAATAAATATTTTGTTATCATAAGGGATTAGTTTATAACAGAAACATGTAGGGCATGCTCTTTCACAGGCAAGGCAGCGTATGCATTTTTGTGCATTTTTTAATAGGTTTTTTTTATTGACAGTTAGAGTATAATGCCTTTTCTTTATATTTAATTCTTTGCTATCTTTTAAAAATAGTTCTGAAAAGATTCCAACTAATTCTCTTGCCCTTGCTGTCTTTGGAAAGAGCTCTATTCCATTTTTTTTTAAATTCATGTGAAAATCAGAAATTTCTTCTGAAAAATTATGCATGCAAAAGCAGGACGAAGTAGGATAATTACATTTTCGTTCAAAAATTATAGGAGTTTTTAATTTTAAAAAAGGGTCTTGAGGTGTTTTTTTGTAGTGCTTAAGTAAATTCTTTACTGCAACAACATCACAAATAGGAGCACCAAATATTACTAATTGAGGTAATGTATAGGAAGAGGAGTGAATAGGTGGCAGTATAATGTCCTTTAAGGTAGTCATAGGTCTTTCGTGTTCCAGGTAATATATAATTGCTTTGTTCTCTATTTTGTTGTTCCATTGAATATATTTTTTTTCGAATGGAATTAGAACTTCTCCGTACCCACGCAATCTTTTTAGAAAATCTCCTAATTTATTATAGGAGAGAATATATGACATTTTTAAAAAATATGAAGTTGATTTTTTAAAATTACATATTTAATTTTTCCATCTATGGACTTATTAAAAAATGGGCTGTTTTCTGATAGAGAAAAAGAGGTTTCTTTAGAAAAAGTCCATTTTTCATTAGGGTTAAAAATAAAAAGGTCAGCCTCTATACCTTTTTTGATACTTCCCTTGTTTTTATTTTTCAGTTGAACAATATTAGCAGGATTTGACGTGAGAAGTTTTAACAGCTGTTTAAGTGTGATAATACCAGGGACAACAAGGCGTTTGTACAGTATAGGGAAGGCAATCTGATTCCCTATAATTCCAAATGGAGCTTCAACAAATTCAAGCTCTTTTTCTTCTTTGCTGTGAGGAGCATGATCAGTTGCAATTGCATCCACTAATCCGTTTTTTATAGCTCTTATAATACTGTCTCTATCTCTTCTGCTCCTTATTGGGGGTTTAACTTTAAGATTAGTATCAAAATTTGTAAGATTTTCATCAGTAAAGAAAATATGATGTGGAGTTACGTCTACACTTATTTTTAACCCATCAAGCTTTGCCTGTTTTATCATCTTTAATCCCTGCTCTGTGGATATATGGGTAATATGTAGCTTTGCCTTTGTAAAACGCGCCAGATCAATGTCTCTTGCAATAGCGCAGGTCTCTGATACTTCAGGTATACCAGATAATCCAAGTAAGGTTGATATTTCGCCTTCATGGATTTGTCCATTTCCTGTTAAGGAAAGATCTTCTGCATGGGAAATAATAAGTCCATTAAACATCTTTGTATATTCAAGTGCATAACGCATTATTCTGGCATTAGATACCCATTTTCCATCATCAGAAAATACAGTTGTTCCATATTTTGCCATGAGCCCAAGCTCTGCTAATGATTCTCCTCTCTGTCCTTTGGTAATAGACCCAATAACATGTACATTATTGTATGCAACCTCTTTTGCCTTCATTAAGTTGAACTTTACCTTTTCCGGTGTGTCAATAGGTGGTTTTGTATTGGGCATTGCATAGATATCAGTAAAACCGCCAGCAAGTGCTGCTAACGCACCTGATGCAATGGTTTCCTTATGTTCTTCTCCTGGCTCGCGTAAATGCTCATGTATATCTATTAGTCCAGGTAAAAGGAGGCAATCTTCTCCGTCTATTACTATGTCAGCATTGGGATATGTATTTTTGCCCATGTCTGACACAATGCCATTTTCTATATATATGTTCTGGGGAGATTTCTTTTTCCCTTTAATATCGTAAACTGTAATGTTTTTTATATAGAGGGATTTAAATTTTTTCACTTGCCCCTCCAAGCAGGTATAGAATAGCCATTCTTACAGCTACACCTGTTTTTACCTGTTCAGTAATTAATGAATTGGGCGCGTCAGCCATTGAAGAGGTGAGTTCTAATCCTCTATTTATTGGCCCAGGGTGCATAATTATGCTTCCTTTCTTTTTATTTTGTTGGGCTATGCCAAACAATTCCCTGTATTCTCTCAGGGATGGGAACATCCCATTTTCCTGTCTCTCCATTTGTATCCTTAAAACATAAATAATATCTGCGTCTTTTATAGCTTTTTTCAAGTCGTATTCAAAGATTGCATTCATTTTTTCTATCCCAAAGGGGATTAAAGTAGGCGGTCCACATACTGTTACAGAGGCTCCCATTTTACTAAATCCGATAATATTTGATTTCGCTACGCGAGAATGTTTAATATCGCCTATTATTGCTATTTTTAATCCCTTAAGGGTTTTAAAATGTCTGCGAGCAGTAAATAAATCAAGTAGTGCCTGAGTAGGATGTTCATGAGCACCGTCTCCTGCATTTATAACAAAGGCATTAATTCGTTGAGATAAGTAGTAGGGGACTCCTGCTGAAGAATGTCTTACAACAATGCCGTCAATCTTCATTGCCTCTATATATTTAACTGTATCAAGCAGTGTTTCACCTTTTTTTATAGAGGAGGAAGTCTTAGAAAATGTTAAGCTGTCAGCTGAGAGGCGTTTTTCAGAAAGAGTAAATGACATAAGAGTTCGTGTTGAAGGCTCGAAAAAAAGATTTAGAATAGTTTTTCCTCTTAAAGCCGGGACAGAAGGTATGGGTCTTTCTAAAACTTTATAGAATTCACGAGCCTCATCTAATATACGAGTAATTTCTTTTTTACTTAAAGAGGATAATCCTAATAAATGTTTATGTTTCCATGGGCTCATCTTTTTTCCTTATGAATATTGCGTCTTTACCTTCTAATTCCTTTAAAAATACGTCAATAATTTCTTCTTTAGAACTGGGTATAATTTTGCCAACATAGTCAGGGCATATTGGCAGTTCTTTTTGTTTTCTATCAATAAGAACTGCAAGTTCTATACGAGAGGGCCTTCCAAAATCTAAAATTTCGCTTAGAGCTGCTCTTATAGTCCTTGCTGTGTATAAAACGTCATCTACAAGTATTATCTCTCTACCGTTTACATCAAAGTTTATCTCTGTTGATTTAACTTCTGGAAGTTCTGAAATCATTTGAAGATCGTCTCTGTAAAATGTTATGTCTAAGGCCCCAACATTAAATTTTATCCCCGTATCTTTAGAAAGTATATATTTTAACCTTTCAGCCAGTATATCACCATGTCTTTTTATGCCTATGAAGGATACTTTCTTCATATCAATGTGTCTTTCTTTTATTTCACTTGAGATTCTTTCTAAAATAAGTTTTATTTCATTCTCACTGGAGATTTTTTTCACTATTTTTGCCCTTTTTATTAAAAATTATAGATAAGGGTAAAATAACTGTGTAGCCTATAACAAGCAGTATGGCAGATAGAGTTGTTTCGTTATTAGATAAAAGAAAAAACCCAATGGCAATAACAATAATGCCTGAAAAGAACATAATGTAATTTATAGGTGAAAATTGAATCTGGAATGCAGGTCTTTTTTTATGGGTTCTTTTTTTACTTCTTTTTTCATCTTTTTTCATCTAACCTCCTTAACATTACCTTTATAAATTTTATAAATTTTTACACTACCATTATCATTATCATTAAACGTAAGTTGTCCTACAAATCCCTTTCTTTGTTCAATAAGTTTTAACCCTTTACAGAGATTGTTTTTATCGAGTAATAAAGCTTTGTATATAAACATTCCGCAGTCGAATCCTAAAGTGGCAGCCCATTCTGGATACTTTTTGTACTGCTTTTTGTATTTAGTGATAAATTCATTGAATTGAGATTTGTCAATAAAATTGCCACTTACACTTGCAATTATTGTATTATCAAGCATAGATGATTCAATGGAAAAGATATCTTCATCTATGATGTTGGATAGGGCTAATACGGGAAGTCTCATTCTATAGAAATTGATCTGAGTAGCAATCGTAAGAAGATTGTTTTTGTCCACAGGTAAGAATAAAGCACCTATCCCCTTATATCTTATTGAGGCAAGAAGTGAACGGAAATTTGTTTCTCCAGGGGAAAAGGTTTCTTCAATAATAGAACCTCCATGGCTTAATATAATATTTTTAAATCTTTCTACAATTTTTGTATTTTCATTCTGTTCATGAATTATTCCAATCTTTTTTATGCCTATAGAAAGGATATAATGAGCTAATTTTTCTGTCTCTTTTATAGAGTAATCATTTAATTGGAAAAGACAGGGATATTCATTCTCAAAGGGTTCTTTTGCAGTTGGAGAGATAAGTGTTAATTTGCTGTTTTTGATGTACGGCAGGATACTTTTTAGATGTTTACTTGTTAAGGGACCCACAACAACAGTAGCACCGTTAGATATGAATTTTTCAACGCTCTTTTCTATCGGCTCTTCCATTGAAGCATTAATAATAGTAAAATTGTTTATGTTAGACGACAGAGAAAGCTTCAGCCCTTTTTTAAGTTGAGATGAAAGCATTGAATAGGTTTTATCGTTTTCTAAGAGTAGGCCAATAGTAAGTTTTTGTACTTTCGGTTTAAATTCTTGAATTTTTCTTAAAAGAGTGATTGTTAGAATAGAGCGAGGAAAGAGTCTTTTTAGTTCTTCGAAATAATGCAAGGCTTTTTCTGCATTGTGTTTTTTTAAATAACCTGATGCGACATAGTAGTAAAACATTTCTTCTAACCAGTCAATATCCAATTTCAATATATCATGTAGATACTTTTCTAAAAAAGAGGGATTTATTCCCTGCTTGAATGCATGTTTAACGTAGGTTTTCAAATATGGGAAAGAATAGTTTTTTAATGCCTTGAGTAAATAAACAAAAGCCTTATCCGTTTCACCGTCATTTAGATAGAGAGGAATAAGCTTTTTATAAACATCGTTGTTCTTTTCAAAGCGAGGGTATCTGGTTATGAGGGTAGAGAATGCTCCTTTTGCATGTTTAAAATCCTGTCTTTTATAGAAAATTTCTCCTGCTTCATACCATGCGTAAGGAGCTATTTTGCTTTCAGGATACTTTTTTAAAAGCTCTGTGTAAAGCGTGAGTGCTGCCTCAGTATTACCATTTGTCTGTTGTGTTTGAGCATTCATATACAGAGTCTTTGCCTTTTCTTCATAGGAAGAAAAGAATCTTATGATGCTACAGGAGGTGAGTAATAAAGGTAATATGTAAAGATACTTTTTAAACATAATCCTGCGCAAGGTTAAAGTAATGCATAGCATGTTCACGTAGTTTTTCAAATGTGGATTCATTTAAAGTTTTCTTTATAACAGCGGGAACGCCAACAACAAGACTAAATGGAGGTATATGTGTCTTTTCTTTTATGACTGCTCCTGCTCCTATAATACTTCCTCTGCCAATTTTAACCCCATCGAGTATAACAGCACCCATACCAACTAAAACACTATCATCTATAGTGCATCCGTGGATAATTGCTCCATGTCCAATAGTTACATACTGTCCAATTTTAACAGGGAGTTCTTCTGTTACATGAAAGACTGAAAGATCTTGCATATTGGAGTAGGCTCCTATCTCAATAAAATTCAAATCGCCTCTCAACACCGTTCCATACCATATGCTTGCTCCTTCATTTATTCTTACGTCTCCTATAATAGATGCATTTGGAGCAATAAATGTATTCTTACCAATACTGGGTTTCAAATTTTTATATAAAACAATCATGCTATAATATTATGCGTTTTTTCTAATTTGTCAAGAAATAAATACTTGACTTTTGCGAAAAATTTTGTATTATTAAGTAATGTATAAGGAGAGAATTGTATATCGTTCTAAAAAGATTGAGAAGCTTAAAAAGGTGGAGAAATTACTGATTGAGAAAGGCTACGAAGCTAAGACGGTAATTTATAGATATAAAGATATTAATTCAACCTATACTGATGAGCCGGTAAAGGGAGAAGTTCGTATTAGAGGGGGGAAAGAGAGCTTAGAAAGTATAAAAAAGGAGGTAATATGAAAAAAGCTCCAGTTATAATGTTATTGTTGTTTGTTGTAAGTTGCGGTTTAAAGAAAATTCCCGGCAATATTAAATATAGGATAGCTTTTGTCAGTGGAAGGGATGGAAATTGGGAAATTTATACAATGGATTTACCTGAAAGAGAGATAAAGCAGTTAACACATACTGAGAACAATCCCGAGATTGAGAATGCATTTATAAGTTATTCTAAGGACGGTAAGATATATTTTTCTTCCACCAGAGATGGAAACAGTGAGTTGTATGTAATTAATGATGATGGCTCGCATGAGACAAGGATAACAGATAATGATTATTTTGACGGCTATCCTGCCATATCTCCTGACGGGAGGTATCTGGCTTTTATTTCAAAGGAAAAGGGTAAGGGTGATATATATATAATGGATTTATCTACACGTAGTTCAAAAAGATTGGAGGAAACACCTCAGGATGAGATGAGCCTGACATGGTCTCCGAATGGAAAATATCTTGCTTTTTCAAGGATAGTCCTGGGTAAACCAAAGATTTATATTTATGACTTTACGAAAAAGAAAAGTATTCAGATAACAGACAGTTCAATGACCCATGCTGACATAACACCTGTATGGTTGCCAGATAGCAAGACAATTCTTTATGTTTCTGAGGTTAATGAAACTACAAATCTGTATACAGTGAATATTGAAACAAGAAAGATAAAAAAGATTACTGATACAGAATTTACAGAGGGAGAACCGAGGGTGAGCAGTGATGGTAAATACATAGTTTTTACATCTGATAAGAAGAAGGGAAGGAAACTCTTTATTACGAACTTTTCCGGCACAGAGGAGTATCAGCTTACAAAAACAAAATTTATAGATAGAAATCCTGTTTTTAAACCATGAATTGAGCCTTTTAGAAAAAGAAACGGATTTAATAAACAATATAGGAATCAAAACCTTTACAAAGGAGGCGCTTGAAGGTGCGCCTCCTTATTTTTGGATAATCCCTTCTTCTACAAGTGGGAGATTTCACCCCATAGATACCGTAGGAAAAGGCGGTTTAATTGAACACACAAAAAGGGTTTTTTATGTAGCAAGGCATATTGGTTCTGCGTTGTGTCTTAGTAGTATTGAAATAGATATTCTTAGCTCTGCTGCACTTTTGCATGATACATTAAAACAGGGATGGCCTGATGAAGGCAGGATTATAGACGAACATCCATTTCTTGTAAGAGGATACTACAAACATCTTTCAAGCTTAACCAATGCTTTTAATGATATTATGGACGTAATTGAAGAGCATGCCGGAGTTTTCTCAAATCCTGCTGTTTATCCTTCTCATAGAATTTCTATGGCCCTTTATCTTGCAGATTATTTAAGCTCAAGGATTGATGTTTATATTATAAAAAATGGCTTTAAACCGGATTTTTCAAAAATTCCATATCTTATAGTAAAAAAGGAGCTTATTGCTTTATTAAATGAATACTTTCAGTTAAAATTTTACAAAAATTTATGCGAAAAAGATATGAAAAAGATTAAGAAAAAGATTGAACAGGCTTTTTATAAAGAAGATGTATCACGTTTGATAACCCCTATTGGAGTTGTTAGAGAGCAAGAGAATAGGGTTGTTGTTTTTAGGAGGAAAAAAGACATGTTGGAATATATTCAAAAACACGATTTAGTTGATGAACTTATATATATAGACAAAAATAAATTCTTAAAGCTTTTAAGAAGAGGGGTTATAGAAGTAGATGAGGTAAAAGATTTTTTTGATATCGTAAAGAAACAGACAGTAAAAATTCAGGAAAGATGAAGGGAAAATTATATAAAATATTTATACTTGACACTTCCTTATAAACTATATATAATTAACTATGTGGATAGAAGATTTAAAAGATCATATTGGAGAAGTTGTAACAGTAAAAGGATGGGTTTTTAACAGACGTTCAAGCGGGAAGGTTAGATTTATTATCTTAAGAGATGGAACAGGTTTTTCTCAGGTTGTTTTAGTAAAAGGTATTGTTTCCGAAGAAGGGTTTAACTTATCTCATAATATTCCTTATGAGGCTCAAATAGAGGTTAATGGCAGAATAAAAGAGGAGAGTAGAGCTATTGGAGGGGTGGAAATAGAAGCTTTAGACCTAAAGATAGTTTTTCTTCCCCATGAGGAGTATCCTATTTCAACGAAATCACATGGAATAGATTTTCTTTTATCTCACAGGCATTTATGGTTACGTTCCCGCAGGCAGTTTGCAATAATGAGAATTCGAAACGAGATTATAAAAGCTGCGAGAGACTTTTTCTACGAAAGAAAATTTATAAACATTGACTCTCCCATTTTAACTCCGACTTCATGTGAAGGGACTACCACTCTATTTGAGGTTAATTACTTTGATGAAAAGGCATATTTGTCCCAAAGCGGCCAACTTTATTTAGAGCCTGCAGCTGCTGCTTTAGGAAAAGTTTTTTGTTTCGGTCCTGCCTTTAGGGCTGAGAAATCCAAGACAAGAAGACATCTTACTGAGTTTTGGGCTATTGAACCAGAGGTGGCTTTTATGGATTATAAAGGAGCAGAGGAGCTTGCCTCTTCTTTAATTGTTTATATGATTGAAAGAGTTTTAGAAAATAGACAACAGGAGCTTGAAATACTGGAAAGAGATGTTGACGCACTTAAGAGAATAAAGCTACCCTTTCCTGTTATCAGTTATGAAGAGGCTATAGGGCTTCTTAATAAAAAAGGGAATGGAACTAAGTATGGAGAAGACTTTGGTGGAGATGAGGAGACATTGCTTTCAGAATCGTTTGATAGACCTTTAATTATAGAAAAGTATCCAAAGAGCATAAAGCCCTTTTACATGAAGGAAGATACTGAAAATCCTGAATTAGTTTTAAATTTTGATATAATTGCTCCTGAGGGATATGGAGAAATTGTCGGAGGGAGTCAGAGAGAGGATGATTATGATAAGCTATTAGAGAATATAAAGGAGCATGGTATTGAAATGGATACAGTTGATTGGTATTTAGACATTAGAAAATATGGCTCTTTTGTACACTCAGGCTTTGGGTTAGGCCTGGAAAGGACTGTTGCCTGGATAAGTGGAATACATCATGTAAGGGAGGCTATACCTTACCCGAGAACATTAGGGAGACTTTATCCCTGAGGTATTATTCTTTATCCAAGTATATTAAGGAGAACTATGCAGAAAAGATTTATAGGGTTCCAATTGACGCAGGTTTTACCTGTCCTGTAAGAGATGGTAAACTTTCGTATAGAGGATGTATTTATTGTGATAATAAGGGTGCAAGAGCTGCAATGGTAAATCCTTTAAAAAATATTTTTGAACAAATTGAGGAGGGAAGAGAACGTATAAGAAAAAGGTACAAAGCGAAAAAAATCATTCTTTACTTTCAGGCTTTTACAAATACGTATACAAGTAAGAAAAACCTCGAGTCCATCTATTTTCCTTTGGTAAATATTCCTAACGCACCAATAATATCTATTGCTACAAGGCCTGATTGTATAGATAAGGATGTTATGGATATTTTTCACTATTTAAAAAAAAGAAAAGAACTATGGGTTGAATTAGGAATTGAAACGATGAAAGATATTACACTCAAGCGTTTGAATAGAAGACATTCTTCTTATGATAGCCTTAAGGCTATGAATGCCTTAAAGAGGGCTCATGTGAAGATTGTAGCTCACATTATTCTTGGTTTACCAAATGAAACAGTTGAGGACATGATATACACTATTAATACAATTAAAGATTATATATGGGGAATAAAATTTCACCATCTTTACGTATTGAAAGGTACTATTCTTGAAAAAATGTATAAAAAAGGTATGTTAAATCTTTATATAACACCTCAGAGATATATAGAGGACTTAGCTTTGTTAATTAGTTATCTAAAAAAGGGCATAGTTATTCATAGGTTAGCAGGGTACGAAAAATTTAATCTGATAGCCCCTGAATGGACAAGGAATAGTAGAGGAATAAAAGATTTGCTTGTAAGTTACATGGATAAAAATGATATTTTTCAAGGACAAAAGGAGGTTGCATGGAAGGGAAAACAATAAGATCCTATTTAGAGGAGCTTATAAACAAGAATTCAGATATAATATCAGCTGTTGTAACATCTCAGGAGGGCTTACCAATAGCATATTATCCTGATGATATTGTAACAAGTGATACTGTTGCTGCTGTTAGCGGCAGTCTTGTTAATTATATTAAAAGGACCATAGTTGATATTGGTATGGAAATAACAAACGAGATAATTATAAAAAGTGAAAAAGGATATCTTGTAATTTTTCCTTTTGGTAGTTACGGATCTTTTTCAGTTGTAACTACAAATAGATCAAACCTGGGTTTAACTCTTTTAACCATTAGAAGTATTAAGGATAATATTTTAGAAAGATTAAAAATTTAAATTTAAAGAGTCCAGAATCTCCTTTCGTTTAGTTGAAAGGTAGGGTCCCTGGAGAGCCTGGGCTATTACCATATCCCAGTTTTCATTCCCTTCAATAAGAATCGGTCCATCCGGAGTAACAGCAATGTCCCATCCAACCGAAGGAATTTCTTTAAAAGTTAAAGCTGCATGTTTTACGAGAGAAAGTATCTTATCCCAATAAGGTATTTTATCTCGCTTTTCTAATGAGGGTAAAACATCCTTTTTGGCATCCTGTACCCACGGTCCTTTATTTATATAGGACAAAATATTCTTTTTATCCAGTTCTCCTGAGTGAATGTCAATATTTATAACATATCCCCCACTATGTAAATTATCAGTAATGCTTCCTTTCCGACCAATACGCCACATAGCAAAGTCTACAAATACATTTTCTTCTCTATCAACGAATGTTGATAGCCTTATACTGTTGATTGAGCCAGTATTCATAACTTTAAAAAAGGGATGTTGAAAAATAATTTTTTCCATAATAAATCCTTCAAACAAATCTTCTTTTCTTTGCCTTTTTAAGTCTTTGTTCATGAATGAAACTATATCCTCAATTGTAAAGACTTTATTATTAGT
>JALVRC010000105.1 GCA_027025255.1 Caldifarciminota bacterium | reverse complement strand
CTCAAGCACTGTTTAAAGAGGGGAAAAAAAGGCCTCTTACCTTTTCACGCAGTTCTACTGTAAAAGACATACTATTTAAAAATAAAGATAGTATTGATTTTATTATTATATCTGAAAGCTTACCAGGTAAAGAAGCACGTTTACTTTCAGAGGAGCTTTATTATAATGGTCAGAAATCAATAATAGTTGAGGATAGCCTTTTGTCTCTTTTTATTAAAGAAATAGATTTTGTCCTTTTGGGGGGTGATGCGTTTAATAGTGATTATTTTATAAATAAAAGAGGGACTCTTTCTTTGGTACTTACTGCCAGATACCTATTAAAAAAGGTGTATACGTTTTCAGCCTCTTATAAATTTGCATCCTTACTTTATGAAAGTAGTATGTTTGAAAAGATTCCCCTCAGGTATGTGGATTTTGTTAAGGATTCATTGAATTTTTTTTGAATCTGTTTTTTTGGCAATTTCAATAACCCACATTTGATTGCCTTCGGGATCTGTAAAACTTCCGAATAAATGTTTCTCTTCTTTTAAGAAGTTTATGTGTCCTCCTTTTTTTTCAATGCGTTCAAACAAGGATTTTATGTCTTCTGTATAAAGTTCTACAATTATACCGCCTTTTTTATGGTTTTTGGAAAGACCCATCCTTTCAGCATATACTATTGTGAAGAGAACATTATTATCACTGCCCAGTTCAACGAATGGGAAGCCGCCCTTGGTGTTTCTTAAGATACTGAGGTTAAAGGTATCTTTATACCAGTTTACCATTCTTTTTACGTCTTGTGCAATAATTACTATTGTTAAGATTCCTGTTTTCATTGCTCCTCCTTTTTTAGATATATATTTCTGAATGGTTTCCAATTACACCTCTCCATTTAACCCCATCTATAATACTGTATTGCCCGATAACACTATCTAAAATCAGGGAATTCTTTATCTCTGTATTGTCGTCAACAAGACTATTTTCCACAATACTACTCTCTACGGTTACTTTATCTCCAATAGTCGTAAAAGGACCTATTATGCTATTTCTAACCTTAGCAGTTGGAGATATATAGACTGGTTCGTTAATTACAACTCCTGGTATTTTGAAGTTTTTATGGGTTTTTATGAGTAGTTTTTTATTGTTTTCCAGTAGTTGTTTTACATTTCCACAATCATACCATTCTTCAACCTCCACTGCTTTAAATATTTCTCCTTTATCTAACAATAGCTTCAGTGCATCTGTTAATTGATATTCATCTTTTGTTTTTATATTTTTTTCTTTAAGATATATTATACTTTTTTTAAGTTTAAAAAGACTTTTTAAGTAGTAAACTCCAATAATAGCAAGATTTGTCGGAGGATTTTGTGGCTTTTCTATCATATTCGTAATTCTTTTTTCTCTGTCTAATTCAACTATGCCAAAAGATTGTGGATTTGAAACCCTATTTACTGCAATTATACTTGTAGATAGATTAATGTTGTACGAGTAATCAATCAAAGTATCCCCAAGCCAGATTAAAAGATCGCTTTCCGTTTCGTCTTCTATTGCAACCAATACAGCATCTCCCAGTCCTTTTGGATCTTTTTGAACTTTAAATGCTACGTTAATGTTTTCATAGCGTGAATGGATATACTGTTGTAGGAGAGATTCTTTGGGATTTACTATAAAAATAATTTTTTCAGGATTAAATTGTAGGACTTTATTCATGATAAAATCGATTATTCTTTTACTCCCTATACGGAGTAACGGTTTTGATATGGAATAAGTTAGAGGCCTTAGCCTTGTTCCTTTACCCGCTGCTGGTATAATTACTTTCATTTGATTTTCTCCTTTAAGGATTCTATAAGTTTTACAGGTATTGGATTTATGTTTCTTTCCTTTGCAATGAAATAGGAGAGCATATCTCCAAGCATTATTAATTCAAAATATGCTGCGTCTTCATTTAATACCGGATATATATCTATTATTTCTATATTTTTTATAATTTTTTTCATAACATCAAATCTTTTTTTTGTTCTTTTATGCTCTAATGGTGTATGTAAGAAAAAGACCACTGCATCTTTAAGATAATCTGTTGGATTTTCAAATACCATTATTTCGTTATGATTCATCTCTGACATATATCTGGTATGGGCTAAAACTTTAGCATTTTCGTTTAATTGTGTTTCCCATCTGTATACAACAGGATATGTTAGATATGAATCAGCATATACTATTATAAGTTTTTCCCCTATCTTTTTTGCAAGATTTTTAGCCCTTTTTTCTATTGAATCATCTATATCTATAAGTTTATTAGATATGGATTTTATATTGATTTCCGGATATCCAAGCATTTTTAAAAGAGGTACAGAGAGATATGCTATTGCAGCTCTTGGAGGTAACCCAGATGGTATTTTTATGTAGCGGTTCCTATCAAAGTATTGTTCAAGTTTCCCTCCACTTCCTATAGCTATTGATTCTTTATTTATTATATGGCTTAGGGTTTCCTCAGTGTTTCCTGAATAACTAACAAATATTTTTAAACCTTCTGGGAGGATGCATGGGTAGTTGTAATCTTTATATGTATATACAAAATATTTGTCTTTTAAAAGAAGTTTTATTATGTCTCCAGTAAAACCAGAGCCACCCATACCAAACACTGTGAGATTATTATATTCTTTTATCTGAGGAACCTTAATATCAAGGGCTTTTTTTATCATATCTGGCATTGATTTAATCAGATTGTACATATCCATTATTTTCCTCCTTATAGGTCTATGAGAAATTTTCTAATATCAGGGAAAATCCTCACAAGTGACCTTCTGAGAAATCTCCTAACTGCTTCAGCTGTTTCTTTTTGAAAAGTTCTTTTTATGATTGGATTGAGTTTTTCAAACTTTAAAACTCTAACTATCCCAGCTGCTTTTCTTATCGCTCCAGGAGACATTGATAGCTCATCAACTCCCAGCCCGATTAATACAGGGATGGCAAGAGGGTCAGCAGCCATCTCTCCACAAACCCCCACCCATTTACCAAATCTATGAGCGTTTCCAACAGTCATTTTAATAAGTCGTAAAACTGCAGGATGAAGATGGTCAAACATATCAGAAACCTTTTCATTCCCTCTATCTACAGCCAATGTATATTGAGTCAGGTCATTAGTTCCTATACTAAAGAAGTCAACAATCTCTGCAAATTTATCTGATAGTATTGCAGCAGAAGGGATTTCAATCATTATTCCTACTTCCATAGAGTTGTCAAATGGAATAGAATTTGCCTTTAATTGTTCTTTCTCACTCTGGACAAGCTCTTTTAACCATATTATTTCATCATATGATGCAACCATGGGAAACATGATTTTTACATGGCCATAGTGGGAAGACATGAGAATTGCGCGAATCTGGTTTCGCAGAATCTCTTCATGCCTTTTAAAAAGTCTTATTGCTCTCCATCCCAGGAAAGGATTTTCTTCAATATATTCATGGAGTATTTTGTCTCCTCCTATATCTACTGTTCTTATAATGACAGGGTTGGGAGACATCCTTTCAGCAATTTTTTTATATATTTTAAACTGTTCGTTAACAGAGGGAATTCTTCTCCTGATTAAGAAAATAAATTCTGTTCTGTATAATCCAATACCTTCAGCTCCCAATTTTTTCGCAACATCAACTTCTTCAATAAATTCAACATTTGCAGAGATGTCAATCTTTTTTCCGTCAGTTGTTTTTGTTTCTTTTAAAACGACATTTACCTTTTCTCTTTCGTCTATTTTCTTTTTGTAGTAGTTTAGTCGCCTTTTGTTAGGGTTAAGCCAGACATATCCCTTGAGCCCGTCAACAATGCACAAATCTTCAGAAGAGATTTTAGAAATGTCAATGTTAGATACTGCCGGGATATCCAGACCTCTTGCTACAATGCTAATGTGTGAAGTTTTACCGCCAGAGACTGTTACTATTCCCTTGACATATCTTTTATCAAGAAAAATGGCCTCAGAAGGGGGAATATTATCTGATACTAATACACTTGGTTCACGTATCTCTACAATACTTGATTTTGATTTTGATCCCAAAAGGTGTCGTAAGACCCTGTTTTGTGCATCATTAATATCAAGTAGCCTTTCAGCAAAAAAATCGCCTGAAACTTTGATTGAATTAGTTAATGTTTCTAATGCCTTGGAAAAAGAATATTCAGCACTAAATCCTTCATCAATACGCTTTGTGGTGAGTTCTTTTAAAAGTACATCAGATAGGATAGACATTTGAACGTCAAAAAAATCCTTATACTCTTCAAGCATAGAGGATTCAACAAATTTTTTAACATTTTTGAGCTCTGCAAGGCTTTTGTCTAAGATTTGTAAAAAACGTTCCTTTTCTTCATTCTTTTTTTCGGCAGGTATTTTTACTCGTTTTACATTAGGAGGTTTAAATTCTATCAAGACAGCCTTCCCAAAGCCGTATCCATGAGATATTGCTACTCCTCTTAATAGCTTAGTTTTCATTTTCATCTTCTCCTGTTAGAATGGCTACTAATCTTTTAAAAACTTCTTCTTCATTTTCCCCTTCAACTCTTAAAATTACTTCAGAGCCTTCTTCTAATGCCAGAGAGAGTATAGACAGTATACTTTTTGCATTAGCCATGCTTGAATCTTTTAGAAGATATACATCTCCATTGAATGCGCTTGCAATTTTTGCAAATTTAGAAGCAGGTCTGGCATGTAATCCAATTGGTAGTTTTATAATAACCCTTTTTTCTATCATATTTTTCCTATTATTAAAGAGATTATGTAAAGAAGCATAAATGCTATAATTGGTGTAATGTTTTTTCTTAATAGTATAAACGTAAGTAATATACACA
>JALVRC010000104.1 GCA_027025255.1 Caldifarciminota bacterium | reverse complement strand
GAAATACATAAGCTTGATAATGACACGTCATATATAAGGAAGGTTTATAAAACTTTACAGAAAGGATATAAATAATGTGTGGTATAGTTGGTTTTATTGAAAAACAAAGGGAAGACATTTCAGATGTTCTTGTAAATAGTCTTTTGATCCTACAACATAGAGGGCAGGATGCTGCAGGTGTGATTACTTACGACAGAAGTTTTCATCTTAAAAAAGGTCAGGGGTTGGTTCAACAGATATTTCAAAAAAAACACATACAAAGATTGAAAGGATTTATGGGAATAGGGCATGTTAGATATCCTACAATAGGCCCAGGAACAGGAGAGGATGCTCAGCCTTTTTATACAAATCATCCTTATGGCATTGGGATTGTTCATAACGGTAATGTTATGAATTTCTTTTCACTTAAAAGAAAACTATGGAATGAGCGTAAATGGCAGGTAAATTCCTTAAATGATGTTGAGGTTATACTTAATGTTTTTGCAATGGCATTAGAGGATTTTGAGACAGGAAAAGAGACGGATTTTGTTTCGAACATATTTAAGGCAGTCGAAACTGTTTATTCTCTTGTAAGGGGGGCTTATTCTGTTATTTTACTTATAGGTGACAGGGGTCTCCTTGCTTTTAAGGATCCTCATGGGATAAGACCTCTGTCTATGGGTATTAAACAGGGAGGTATTGGATTTGCTTCAGAAAGTGTAGTTTTTGATTACTCTTTGCATAAACTTAAAAGAGAACTTTTACCAGGCGAAGCAGTTTTTGTTGACAAGGACCTTAAGGTATTTTCACGCAATATACTAAAAAACACTTACAGGCCCTGTATTTTTGAGTGGGTTTATTTTTCTCGTCCTGATAGCATTATAAATGGAATTGGTGTACTTGAGGCAAGAAAGAGACTTGGACGTGCTCTCGGGAAAAAGATAAAGCAAATGGGAATTCATCCTGATGTTGTTATAGGAATTCCGGATACTGGTAGACCAGCTGCAATAGAGGTAGCAAATGAATTGAAAATTCCTGTTAGCGAAGGGCTTATTAGAAATAGATATATTACAAGAACATTTATAATGCCAAGAAATACTAAAAGACATTCATCGGTAAGACAGAAGTTGAATCCTGTTATGAGTGAAATAAAGGATAAGAATGTTTTGCTTGTTGATGATTCTATTGTAAGAGGAACTACGTCATCGGAAATTGTAAAGATGGTTAGAAGTATCGGAGCTAAAAAGGTTTATTATGCTTCCTATTCGCCTCCAGTTATTTCTCCCTGTTATTACGGTATAGATATGACAACTAATGAAGATTTTATTGCCAGGGATAAAAATCTTGATGAGGTAAGAAAAATTATAGGAGCTGATTTAATTATTTATGGAGAATTAAAGGACTTAGCTTCAATTCTTCCTTTTAAAGAGCCCTGTATGGCTTGTTTTAATAATAATTATCCAATTAAGCCGCAGAAGGATGACATAGAGGATATAGAAAAGGATAGACTTCAATGGAACTTATTGTAGCTAAACATGCTGGTTTCTGTTTCGGTGTTAGAAGGATAGTTAATATTCTAATGCGGTTTATTGAAAGGAAAAAGAAAGTAGCTGTTTATGGTGATTTAATTCATAATCAACCGTATATTGATGAATTGAAGAGACAAGGAGTGAAGTTTATATATGATATTAGTGATATAAAAAAGCATTTCTCAGAATATATAATATTGACGCAGGCTCATGGGATTACTCAAGCTGAAGAGGATATATTAAAATCGTCTAATGTTATATTTATTAATGGAGTATGCCCAAGGGTACAAGAAAGCGAGAAAATAGCTATTAGATGTGTAAAACAGAATAAGGATGTTTTTATCATAGGAGATAAAGAGCACAAAGAGGTAAAATCTATCTTATCAAGGCTTGAAGGCAGAGGACATGTTATAAGTAGCAGTAATTATTTGAAAGAGCTTAGAGCCTATAATGCTGGCTGTATTATTTTCCAAACAACACAAAAAACAGGTATTTACTTTGATATTTTAAGGCATTTCTCGAATTTTGAGGTATATAATACCATTTGCGAAGCAACTCAGGAAAGGCAGGAAGATATTTTGAAACTGTCTAAACTGGTTAATGCAATTGTAATAATAGGTGGATATACAAGTGCCAATACAAAGAGATTAAAGGAGCTATCAGAGGAGAAAGGGCTCTATACGCAACATATAGAACGTGTTTCCGAACTGGATAAGAAATTTTTTACGTTTAATAAGGTAGGATTACATGCAGGTGCTTCTACTCCGGAAAGCGATATCAAAGCAGTAATTGAAATTTTTAAAAATAAAGGTTTTAACATAAAGGAGCTTATATGAGCGAAAAATTATTTAAAAGCAGAAATTTTCTTGAAAAAATGGCAGGCTGGTTTCCTGGTTATAAAGGATATAAAGAGAAAGAGCTAAGACGGGAAACTGATAAAATATTACGTGATAGGATTGCTCAAAGAATTGATAGTATAAGAAAACATGTTACAAGGTTAACTGCACGTCTTTCTGAAAATGGAGCTCTTGAATACATGAACGAAATGGGAAGAGTAATTAAACTTCTTGAAGGAATTAGAGATAGAATTAAGTTCGCAACCTATGGATATGCAGGTTTTTTTGCTCTGCATACCATAAAAGAGGATGAGCTGGATAGAATTTATAGTTTTGATATGGAAATTGTGAACCTTATAGAGAAACTTGAGTCAGTTATTGATAATGTTGATATGGAAAGGCTTGAAGCATTTATTAAAAGCTTAGAAAAAGTAATTGATGATATTGAAGAAAGATGGGCAGAGAGAGAGATTTTAATAAAAGGAGGTAGTGATGGCATTAATTGATCTTATTGAGTTTGTTGATGACAGAGGAGATATAATTGTAAAGAGAATTCCAGAACAGGGTTCAGGAGAATTTAGAATGGGAGCCCAACTTGTTGTCAGGGAATCCCAGCAGGCTGTATTCTTTAGAGATGGTAAGGCTTATGATACCTTTGGTCCCGGAAGACATACCCTTTCTACTCAGAACATACCGTTGCTTGTAAAGGCATTTGCTCTTCCTTTTGGCAAAAGTCCTTTTAGAGCGGAAGTTTATTTTGTTAACACACGTGCGTTTACAGATGAAAAATGGGGTACTGTTGAGGCTATTCCTTTTCAGGATGTTCAATTTCATATGGTTAGATTACGTGCGTATGGTAAGTTTTCATTTCGCATTATTGATGCACAGATTTTTGTAAATAAAGTTGTAGGTGTAAGAGGTATATTCTTAAATAATCAGATTGAACGGTTTATATCTGAGATTATAGTTTCCCGTTTTTCTGATTTTCTGGGTGAGACTCAGCATGATTTGTTAACACTTGCATCAAAGTATGATGAGATTTCGACTGGAGTAAAGGCACGTTTGGAAGAAGATATGAGTAAGTACGGTATTGAAATTATAGATTTTTATATTGTTGCTATAACGCCTCCAGAAGAGGTACAGAAGATGATAGATGAAAGAAGTGGAATGAATGCAGTTGGTGATATGGACAAATATATGAAGTATAAGGCAGCAAAATCTATTGAAGAAGCAGCTAAAAATCCTTCTGGAGGAGGAGCTTCTGATGGAATGGGAATGGGGGCTGGCCTTGGTATGGGGTTTGGAATGGCAGGTATGCTTGGACAGGCTTTCTCTTCGTCTACGAATCAGAAAGTTGTAATTTGTCCTTCATGTGGTGCTAAAAATCCAGCAGATGCAAAATTCTGTCAGAATTGTGGCAAGCCATTGTCTGCAAAGCAACCTGAAACTATTGATTGTCCATACTGTAAGGCTCAAATCCCTAAAGATTCTAAGTTTTGTCCCAATTGCGGTAAACCGTTAATCAAAAAGTGTCCATCTTGCGGTGTTGAAGTCCCAGCTGACGCTAAATTCTGTCCTAATTGTGGTAAGCCTATTGATGAAAGTAAGGAGTAAATATGAAGATTGTAGGTATTATAATTTCTATTATTCTTTATTTTTTTGGAATACTCTTTGTTATTTCTTCCAGTCAAGTGCCTGATAGTGGACCAAGAATTTTGGTAGGGCTTATTTTGTTTATTATTGCGAGTATAATTTTATACTTTTCAGTTAGAAAAAACAAAGAAAAGGAAAAGATGGAAATTATTCAAAAGATTGACATTAGCGGTGATGTTAATATGGAGAAAATAACCTGTAAAAACTGTGGTGCTCCGCTAACTCCTAAGGATATTAGTGTTAAGGCCGGTGCTATTTTTGTAAGCTGTCCATATTGTCATTCTACTTATCAAATAGAGGAGGAACCTAAATGGTAAAAAGGTTTATTGTCTTTATAAGCATATTCTTTTCCTTTGTTAAAGCAGATTACTATTTTGAAGTTCCTAAAAATTATTCACGGGTTTATATAAATAAAGATGGCTCTGTGGATATTAAATATGATATAGTGTTTAAAAATACCTATTCAGGGCAAGCGATAGATATTGTTGATGTAGGAATGCCTAATTCTCATTATAAGCTCTCAACTGCAAGGGCCTTTGTAAATGGTGAAGAGGTAGAAGGAGATATTCGTCCAAGTGAATATGTTAAACCAGGGGTTGAAGTTCATCTTGAGAATTTATCCATAGATTCTGGGGAAGAAGGAGAATTTAAGTTTTATATACAGGTAGATCATATGGTTTATGAGGATAGTGAAGATAAGGAGTATGCAAGTGTTGAGTTTTCTCCTACATGGTTTGGTTCAGAGTTTTGTACTGGTGAAACTGACCTTAAATGTGAGTTTTATTTCCCAAAAGGTGTGAAACCAGGTGAACCCCGCTACCATAAATTAGCGTTTACAGACGCTTATGCTTTTAATAATTCTGTTGTTTATGTCTGGCAGAATCAACATGCCCTTCCGTATAAGCAATATTTATTTGGTGCTTCGTTCCCGAAAAAGTATGTAGATAAAGTTTATAAGGGGCCAGGCTTTTTTGAGCAGCTTGGAAAGCTACTTAGCGGGTTGTTCTCATGTGTTTGTAGTGGATTCCCTTTTATTATTTTAGGTTTTTTCCTTTTAATGGCTATGATTTCAGGCATAAAGAAATCAATTGCCAAGAGACACTACTTACCTCCAAGTATTACTATGGAGGGAGGAGGAATAAAACGAGGGCTTACTGCGCCTGAGGCAGCTTTATTAATAGAAAAACCACTTGAGCAGGTTGCGTCTCTAATACTTTTTGGGCTTATTAAGAAGGGTATCATAGAGATTGTTTCACAAAAACCATTGAGAATAAAAAAAACACAAAATGAGAAAATGTCTCCTTTAAGATACTATGAGAAAGAGCTGTTAAATGGGTTAAAGAAAATAGATGCTAAAGAGGAAGTTTTATATGAGATTGATAAAAAGAAATTCTCAGATGTTTTTGTTTTAATGATTAAAGTATTAAAAGATAAAATGAAGAATTTTTCAAGAAGTAAAACGATTGAGTACTACAAGAATATCATTGCAAGAGCCTGGAAACAACTAAAAGCTGCTAATTCTCCTGAGATTGCTTCAGAAGAACTTGCAAAGAATGTTGACTGGCTTATGCTTGATAAGGGATTTAAGGAAAAAATGCCCGTAGCTTTGCCATACAATATAAGAATGCCTTTCTGGTACTACACAAATTTTTCTCGTTCTAAAGTTAATTACTCAAGTGGTAATGCACCTTCATTTAAATTTCCGTCAGGTGGGTTTCATTTTCCATCTTTGCCTGGAGCAGATATAGCAAATAATATTGTTTCCGGTATAGAAAATACAGCAAATAGCATTGTATCTATGATTCCTGGTTTTCATACTTCAGTTGCCAGGGTTACTAATCCTGATGCCTTTAAAAGCAGTTCTTATTCTTCTTCTTCACATGGAGGTGGTTCATCAAGTTGCGCTTGTGCATGTGCATGTGCAGGTTGTGCATGTGCATGTGCAGGAGGAGGTAGATAGGAATGAAATTTTTTAAAAAGAAAGACCCTTTGAAAAAAGGTTTTTTCCAGTATCGTTCTTCTGACCCTTTAAATCCGTACAGAATTCATTTGAGAGTGGAAGATAACGGGGAAGGTGTACTTGTTATAAATGCATCTCAGATTCTTCATCTTAATGAGACAGGTACTATGATTGCAAAGTATCTTTTAGAAGATAAGACTGATGAAGAAATTGTAAAGCTTGTAAAAAAGGTATATAGAGTAAGGAAGAAAAGCTTAATTGCTGATGTAAGAAGTCTAAGGGAAAAGATTTTTTCAATGGCACGTTCAGAAGACGAAGCACCTGATCAATTTATTAATATAGAATGGAAAGAACCTTTTTCTCTAAAGGTATCTGCTCCTTATAGAGCTGATTTGGCAATTACTTACAGATGCAATAATAAGTGTCCTCACTGTTATCTTGTTAACCCACAGGGTAAAAAGGAATTGTCTACGTCTCAATGGAAATCTGTAATTGATAAGTTATTTAATATTGGCATTCCTCATATAGTGTTTACCGGGGGAGAGGCAACGTTACGAGATGATCTTATTGAATTGGTGTCCTATACAGAAGAGCTTGGACTCGTTACCGGATTATTAACAAACGGTAGGCTGTTAAGTGATAAGGAGTTATCTCATAATCTTGTTGTTAATGGTTTAGACCACGTACAAATAACAATTGAGTCGCATAAATCTGAGATACATAACAAAATGGTTGGTGTAGATGGATTTAAAGAAACAGTAGAGGGAATTAAAAGAATGCTTGACGAGGATATATATCTATTGACGAATACAACAATTACAAAGGAAAATGAACCTTATATTGAGGATACAATTGTTTTTCTTAAAGACCTTGGGGTTCAGAGATTTGCTATGAATGGTCTTATTTATTCTGATCCAAAGAGACATATTCCCTTAGGGTTTAAGGAACATGAGCTTGAGCCAATTCTTGATAGGGTTATTGAGGCAGCTTTAAAATACAATATGAAATTTATATGGTATACTCCTACTCAGTATTGTAATTTAAATCCTTTGAGTCTGGATTTAGGACCTAAGGCCTGTACAGCTGCAAAATATAATATTGCGATTGAACCCGATGGAGAGGTTCTTCCCTGTCAAAGTTATTTTTCTTCTTTAGGAAATATTTTAAAAGATAGCTGGAAAAGTATATGGAATCACGAACTGGCAATTAATATAAGAGAGAGGAAATGGGTTCCAGAAAAGTGTGTTGGTTGTCCTGATTATGATGTATGTGGTGGAGGATGCCCCTTGTATTATAAGAGTGAATCTTATATGTGTCTTGATTCTGCGTCTAATTCAGAATGAGAATAGAGGATTTGATAGAAAGGTATAAGATTCAGTTTTCCTGGCTAAAGGAACTAAGACATTTTATTTATAGAAAGGTTTCAATGGTAAAGGCAAAAACAATTGTAGATATTGGTACTGGAATGGGATATGTTCTTGATGAGTTAAGATGTAGAACTTCTGCTAATCTTATTGGAGTTGATATTAGTAGAGAAATTATAAGCCATGCTCGCATAGAATTTCCATATATAAAATTTTTTAATGTCGATGCTCATGAATTTGATTATAGTAAAGCTGATATTGTATTGTTTAGCTTTTCTCTGATGTGGATTAAGGATGTGAGAAAACTTATAAAAAAAATTCGCAGGCAGTTAAAAGAAGAGGCAAAAATTGTGATACTTGCAGAGCCTGATTATGGAGGAAGAATTGAATACCCCTTAGATGTTAACTGGACTCCATATATTGTAGACAAACTAAGAAGTGAAGGTGCTAATCCGTATATTGCTAGAGAATTGTATGATATTTTTAGAAGTAGTGGTTTTAAAATTGAATTACGTGTAGCTGGTACTGTCTGGAATGATAATTTGAAAGACTTTGAGCAAGAATGGATTTACTTAAGTAAGTTCCTTAAGGCTGATAATATTGAAACACTTATTAATAAAGAGAGAAAATATGTTAAAAAAGGCATAAGGAGTTTGTTTACGCCTATTTTTTACGGATGGGCTTACTTCTAATCTCCTATTGGTTTGTTGATAGCCTTTCAGCAAGGTTATTAAACCCTTTTATTGTTAAAGGGTATGCATATTTGCATAATGATAGTTCATTATCATTGGTAGTAGTTGAACAAAATTTCCCCGAAGGAAAGTTTTTTAATACTTTCTCAGGTACATGGCAGCGTATTAGACTTATAGAATGGAATAGCGAGGGATATAAGGTAAGGAATAAGTTAGTTTTAAAAACAAGGTATGGAGAGTATGTTGACACTGTGATATTTTATCCTGAAACAAACGGTTACTGTATAATTGTTGAGGATGATAAATTATCAAAGGCAAAGATTGTATTTAGAGTAATGCATAGTCGTATGGATACAATAAATCTCTCAAGTAATGTAATCCCTGAAGTATATAGATGGGATCCAAAAGGTAATTTGCATATACTTGGTAGATCTCCAAGGGATTCAGGGTTTAATATTGATTTTGTTTTTTTGTATGACGGGGGAATCTTAAGAAGTACCACTTATTTTAATTTAAATAGGGCACATTTTATTCCATTTAGTAAAGATACTCTTTTTTATGTTTATAAAGGCGATTTATTGGTAAATGATTCAATCATAAAGAAAGGAGAGAGGTTTGTTGGTGGGCTTGAATATACTGAGCCTTTTTTCATTGATAATCAATGTTATTTTCCAGAAGCTGGTATTTATACTCAGTTTCCTGAGGACAGGGGCGGTGGTGAGAATGAACTTACTTCTTCATTTAATTCTCTGGTTTTGAGTATAAATAATGGGTTAAAAAGAGAGGTATTAATAAAGCTTGTAAAATTTGATAAAAAGGTAGAAGTAGTAATGGATACAATATTTAAATACAAAAAGGAGAATAGATGAATATAATCATTTCTTTGGTTTTATTTTATGCAAATAAGGGAGTAATCATGGGAAATAATATTTCTTTTAATAACAGGAGTAGTCTTATTAAATCATCTAATCAATTCAGTATAGAGCTTTATAAAACACTGAGGGGACATTCAAATAAAAATTTGATTGTTTCTCCATACAGCATATTTTATCCTTTGCTTATTTTATACAAAGGAGCTTGTGGAAAAACTGAACAAGAATTTGCGAGTGTTTTATTTTTGCACAAGGGGATTGACGAAGCTAATCTCATGAAAGTAAGAGTGTTTAAAGACGAAAAGGATCTTACGCTTAATAGCTACAACGCATTCTGGCTCGCAAAAACAATTAAGCTTAAAAAAGATTATATGTCATTGCTTCGTAAGCTTAACATACTAACAAAACCTATGGATTTTCAAAATAAAAAGGCATCTGTTAAAACTATTAATAATTGGGTAAGTGAAAGAACCAACAATAGAATTAAACAATTGGTATCAGAGGATATGATTAGGGGTGATACACGTATGATACTTACGAATACAATTTACTTTAAAGCAGTATGGGAGAAAAAGTTTAATAATTTGATAACAGAAAAATCTCTCTTTTATTCTATAGCTGGGAACAAAGAAAAGGAGATGATGCATGATGTTGATTATTATCTTTATACTGAAATTAATGGGGTTAAGATACTAAAACGTTTCTTTAAAGGTGAAAGAGTAAGTATACTATTCTTTTTGCCTGAAAACAAAAAAGACTTTAATTTGATGAGCGTCTATAAGTTGTTTGATAGTTTTTCATTAGAACATATAGAACAAAAGTTAAAAATTTATAAAGTTCGTTTGACCCTGCCTAAATTTGATTTTATGAGAAGATTTAAAGTAGAGGATTATCTTAAAAAAATGGGGATTCACGAAGCATTTCTAAATCAGGCTAATTTCTGTGATATTGCTGACGAACCTTTAAAAATAGATAAGGTTATTCATAAGGCTTTTATTACATTAAATGAGGAAGGATGTGAAGCAGGAGCTGCAACAGCGATTGAAATGTTAGCAGGCGCTGCTATGCCCCCTCCGGAAGAAATTAAAGATTTTATTATGAATCATCCTTTTAGTTTTATTATTAAAGATGAAGAAACAGGGCTTGTACTTTTTATAGGAGAGATAAAGCAATAAGAGTAAGTTTCTGATATATTTTTTTAAAATCTGCTTGCTTTTAAAATAGTGAGCTAAAATCTAAGGGGGTATCTTTTATAAGACATCCTTTAGTACCTTTATAAATTTCTCATTCTCTTTATGGGTTCCAATAGAAACCCTCATAGCATTTGGAAAACTTTTAAATCCTCGCACAATTACACCAAACCTCTCCATTCTCTTAATAGTCTCTAATATAGGTTTGTCAAATAGAATCAATATAAAGTTCGTGTAGCTTCGGATATACTTTAACCCTATTTTATTAAGCTCAGTATACAAATATTGTTTTTCTTCTTCATTTGCTTTTTTAGAACGTAGAAGAAAATCGTCATCATCCAGTGCAGCTAAAGCTGCCTTCTGAGCAAGCCTATTTACGTTAAATGGGAGTCTAACCTTTGAAAGATTCTTTATAATGTTATCATGAGCATAACCGTATCCAATACGCAATCCTGCAAGTCCATAAATCTTGGAAAATGTTCTTAAAACAAGAAGATTCCTATACTTTTTTATCCAGTCTCTTGATAGAGGAGTGTTTGTTCCATAGATGTATTCATAGTAGGCTTCATCCAGAAGAACGAGAATATCTGAAGGTACAGCTTTTATAAAATCTTCTAACGTGTTTTCCTGAATGAAAGAACCAAGTGGATTATTGGGATTATCAATAAAAATAATTTTTGTGTTTTTATCAATGTTTTTGAGAAAACTTTCAAGGTTATGTTTGTAATTTGAAACATCAACACTTTTAATCTGAGCCCCTGATAACATTGTAGCAATAGGATACATTATAAAACTTATGTTACTCATAATAGCGTTTGATGTAGGTTCTAAGTAAGCAAGAGCAGCTTCAAGGATAATTTCAACAGAGCCGTTGCCAATTATAAAATTATCTTGAGATAGATTAAATTTCTTTGCGAGTTTCTTTATAAGATAGTAGTTATTATTGTCCGGATAGAGATTAACATGCGATATGTCTTTTTTTATAGCTTCTAAAGCCAGTGGGGATACCCCTATAGGATTTTCATTAGATGCTAACTTTATGATTTCAGTTATATCTAAATTGTAACCGCGAGCAACCTCTTCAACAGGTTTCCCAGGAGTGTACGGTTTTATTTTATTTATGGCTTCCCTTGGGAAAGGCAGTATCATTTTACCTCCATTTTTTTTAGCCTTTCTGCAACCCTCCATGCAATGATATATCGGGCGAGTGAAATTTCATCAAAATAATCTCTTTCTTTCATGAAGTTTTTTGAATTTGTTCCTGCTATTTTTATGATTTCTTCTTTTACGTATTTTAACATCTCTTTTGAGATAAGACCATTTAATTCAATTACACTTGCTCGTTTCTTTCCGTATCTAATTTTTCTGTATTCAATGTAAAGTTCTTCTCCTTTATCCGAACATATAAGAGAAAGATCAAGAGGAAGAGCGATATGTGATAGTTTTTCTCCTGTTATTTTTTGTATAAGTCTTATCCAGTAGGGGCTACCTTTGGAGTAATGAGCTATAAGGGCATCATGTTTGATCTTTACTATAATTTCTGCTTTTCTTCTCTGGGGTTCTATGTACTTTTTGTAGTCTGGCTGCCTTTTTTCTATAGAACGGAGAACATCTTCTCTTTTATGTCCTCTTTCATTAACATCTCTGAAAAGTTTCCATTCAACCCTTACATCAAAGGAGGGATCTATGAATATTGTCATATCAAAATAGGAGAGAAAACTTGTTTTATAAAATGGAAATAGTCCTTCTACGATATTTATTCTATTTGGTATGTATTCAACAGGGCCTTTGAGTTTGCCATCTTTATGGTCATAAAAAGGTTTTTGAAAAGAGATACCTTTTTTAATAAATGAAAGATGCTTTTCAATAAGTTCAAGATTATTTGCACGAGGATTTAAGGCGGTTATTCTGAGCTTTGTCCTTTCTTTACGGTCATACTTATGATAATCATCAAGGGATATGGAGGATACGTTTTCTTTACCAAAAAGCTCTATTATGCCTTTTGCAAATGTGGATTTTCCTGAAGCACTATCCCCTCCAATACCTAAGAGGAAGTGTCCCATCTCTTTTTTCCCCATTTACTAAAAGCATGAGCTATGTAGTTTATGTTGGTATTTATATCTTTGCCAGCAATTACATCTTCCATAATAGTTCTAACTGTTTTCGCACCCATTTCACTCCCATCAGGATGCCCATGTACCCCGCCTCCGAACATGAATATTGCTTCTTTGCCAAAAATCTTATATAAATCAGGTATTAGAAAAGGATGTAACCCTCCTGAAGCTACTGAGAAGACAGATTTTAAATCGTACCAGTTTTGTTCATAGAAATCACTGTTGCCTTGGAAATGTTTTTGAGAAAGAGTTTTATGAATAGAAAGTATCTCTTCTTTATTACCTTCCATTTTTCCTACTACTGTTCCGATATGTAATTGGTCAACTCCGATAAGGCGTAGAATCTTAGAGAAGATATATGTTGTCATTCCGTATCTTTCAGGTCTTGTAAATGCTGCGTATCCTGCTCTGTGGGCATGTATGATAAGTTCTGGTCCATGTTTTCTAAGAGCCTGTAGAGATGCGTTTCCACTTGTTACTACATCAACCATCATATATTTGGAACCAAGAGATTTCACAAATTCTGCCCTTTTTAGCATAATATCATAAGGTGCAGTTATATTAGGAAGAAATGCTTTTTTCTCGTTTGTTTTAACTTCAGCCTTATCTACTGCTTCAAGCACATATTTTATCCGTTCTTCAAAAGAGCAGAATTCAAGACTCGTTAGATTCTCATCGTCTTTTACAAAATCCAGTCCCCCAATTAAAGAATTATATACAACATTTGCAAACTCTTTTGGTTTAAGGCCTACTTTTGGTTTTACAATAGTACCTAATAATGGTCTATCATGAATATTTAGTTTAGTTCTTACTCCATTACTACCGAATCTTGGTCCTGGAAAGGACTTTACATAGGGTTCAGGGAATTTTATGTCTATAAGCTTTAAGCCTTCTATGCTTTTCATGCCATAAATATTTCCTGCAATACTTGATAGTAGTTGGGGTATGCTGGATTTTTCAAATAGTAGTTGGGGGTATGCAATTTCTATTATGTTGTTTTTTGTATCAAACACATGTGGTTTAAGGGCTTGTTTAACTTCATCTGTAATAGTGGTAAGTTCTGTCCAGGTTCCTATAGATGATTCTCCCGCTATCGCTTCACACGCTTCTTCAATTGTTATATGTTTCGGCCAGACTTTGTATTTTGCGATTATAAAATTATCGTCAGGACTAAATGTTTTATCAATATACATTTTTACTCCTTGTTAATAAATTTTTAAATAAAATGGCATAAGGTAGAGTTCATTTTCATTTAAAAGTTTTAGATAGTAAGGTTCATCAATGAATATATTAAAACGTGAAAGATCAAGATAGTAACCTATGGCAATATTTTTGTTTATTCCAGCCATTATTTTAGCTTTTTCAATAGCTTCCTTTAATCCACCTATACTATCTGCCAGTCCAATTTTACATGCTTTCATACCAGACCAGATTCTCCCTCCGGCAATCTTTTTTATACTATCTGTACTAAGCCCTCTTCCCTGGTTTACCCTTGTTATAAATGTCCAGTATACAGGAGAAATAACAGTCCTTTCATACATTGTTTTTTCTTCTTCTGTAAAGTCTCTGAATTTTGAGAACATATCTCCATGTGGTGATGTTTTAATAGTGTATGGGGTTATGCCAAGATTTCTTAATAGTTTATGAGTAGAAAATTTAATAGAGAAAACTCCTATTGAACCTGTTATAGTTGTATTGTCTGTAAAGATAAAGTCAGCAATTGAAGCAATATAGTATCCCCCTGAGGCAGCCATCCCGCCCATTGAAACCACAAGTGGTTTTTCTTTTTTTAGTCTTTTTAGAGCTCTCCATATATTTTCACTTGCAAGTGCTGACCCTCCAGGAGAATTGATTCTTAGAACAACAGCTTTAATGTTTTTATTGTTTTTGAGTTTATTAATAAG
>JALVRC010000103.1:26808-36907 GCA_027025255.1 Caldifarciminota bacterium | reverse complement strand
TGAAAAGGTTTCGATTGATGGTAGGAGGAAGGGAATATGATTATTAAAAAAGTGCTGTTTTTTTTAATTCTTATCCCTTTTATTCCTCTAAGAGCACATTTTCAGATGATTATCCCTGATAGAAATCTGGTTGAGAATATAGACAGTCCTTTTGTTGAGGTTCAACTTATTTTCTGTCATCCTTTTGAGGGAGATATTATGAATATGGAAAGGCCAGAGAAGTTTGGTGTAGTAATCAAAGGGCAGGAAACACAGGACTTACTTGATAAGCTTAAAAAGAAAAGCATAGACAAAAAGACTTCCTGGAAGATAAAATATACCTTAAAAAAACCTGGAGATTACGTATTTTTTGTAGAACCGAAACCCTACTGGGAGCCTGCAGAGGGCAAATTTATTGTTCATTATTCAAAAGTAGTTGTTAATGGCTTTGGTCTGGAAAAAGGATGGGATAAAAAAGTTGGGCTTAAAGCAGAAATTATCCCTCTTACAAGGCCGTACGGCATATATACAGGGAACCTTTTTCGTGGTTTGGTCCTCATAGATGGGGAGCCTGCGCCTTTTGTTGATGTTGAAGTGGAATATTATAATAAAAATCACAGATATAAAGTACTGGCTACTTCTTTTATAACACAGGTTGTAAAAACAGACGCTAACGGTGTTTTTTCTTATTCAATGCCTGTTAGTGGTTGGTGGGGTTTTGCTGCTTTAAGTGAAACGGAAAGAAAACTTTTGAATAAAGAAGACAAAAAGTACTATCCTGTTGAGATAGGGGCGATATTCTGGGTTAACGTACAGGATATGGAGCTTAGATAGTGCATATTGCAGAAGGGGTTCTCTCAGCACCAGTATTAATAAGCAGCGCAGCTATAACTGTTTCAGGATGCATTCCTGGTCTGAGAAAACTTGACTATAACAATATGCCCAGAGTTGCTGTTTTTTCTTCTGCTTTTTTCGTTGCTTCTCTAATTCACGTTCCATTAGGTCCTACAAGTGTTCATCTTTTATTAAATGGTTTAACAGGAGTTATTCTTGGTTGGGCTTCTTTCCCTGCTTTACTTGTTGCTCTTTTTTTACAGGCAGTACTTTTTCAATTTGGGGGCATTACAACACTCGGGGTTAACACCCTTAATATGGCTTTACCCGCTGTAATTGTATTTTATCTGTTTTCACCATTATTGAAAAAAAAGAGTAAGGTTCTTGTTTTTATTGGAGGTTTTTCAGCTGGATTTGTTGCCATTTTTCTTTCTTCTTTACTTGTGGCTCTATCATTATTCTTCACAGGAAAGGTATTTCTTAATGCTGCACGTTTTATTTTTTTAACTCATATACCTGTTATGTTTATAGAAGGTGTTATTACAGGTTTTATTGTTGTTTTTCTTAGGAAAGTAAAGCCAGCGCTTCTTGAAGGAATAGTAAAGTGACATCATATAGAAAAATTGTTCTTATAGCTTTCCTATTTATATCTATTTCCTTTGCGCATAATGTTAATCTTTTTGTTTACCCTGAAAGTAATTATATATATGTTGAGGCTTACTATGCTGATGGTACAAAAGTACGCTCGGGAAAGATAACGGTTTTTAATAAAAAAGGAAAGAAATTGTTAACAGGCATAACAGATAATAAGGGTAATTTCTTTTTTCCTATACCTGAAAAAACAGATTTGAAAATTGTTCTTGAGGCAGGTATGGGTCATAGAACAGAGGTAAGTATAAAGGCTTCTGCTCTTTCTGATATTAAGACTGTAAGAGTTAATACAAACTTTAAGAGAGGTGAAAGGAAAGAAGAGCTTGTGGATAATGGGAATATTGAAGAAAAAGCAGATCAAAAAGAAGAACATACTGATTACGAGAGAATAAAGAGAATAGTAAATAAGGCTTTGGACAAAAGATTTTTTCTTCTCAGTAAAGAATTTAATAAGATGAAGAATAAGATTTTTCTAACAGAGATAATTGGAGGTATTGGTTATATAATGGGACTAATGGGAATTGTAATGTTTTTTTTGAGTCGTAAAAATAGTGGTAAGAGTAGAAATAAAAAGTAAAGACTCACTTCTTTTAAGATTGGATACAAGGATAGGTTTAATATATGTAGTGCTCTTTTCCATTATTATTGCTGTAAGTGATAAAATTTCTGTTGTTGCTTTTGGTTTACTTTCTTCTTTTTTTCTCTTTTTGTTTAGTCGCATTAGATGGTTTTCGTTGCTTCATAGATTGGTATTTGTAAATATTTTTATTGCTTTTCTCTGGCTTATTTTACCTTTTTCTATGCCAGGAGAACTATTTTTTTCTATATGGAAATTCAATGTTACAAAAGAGGGATTTATGTATTCTCTTTTGATTACATTGAAATGTAATGCAATAGTTATAACGTCAATTACACTATTGTCATCACAGGGAATTTTTAGACTTGTTCATGCTTTAAGCCATTTAAAAATATCTAATAAAATAATATACCTTTTTTTCTTACTTTATAGGTACGTTGATGTAGTATGGAATGAATATTTGAGTATAAAGAGAGCGCTGCAAATCAGGGGATTTAAGTTTTCAACGTCTCTTCATTCCTATAAAACGTATGCTTATGTTTTAGCAACACTTTTTGTTAGAAGTTATAATAGGGCTGAGAATGTACATAAAGCCATGCTATGTAGAGGTTTTAATGGGAAATTCTGGATTTTGAATCATTTTAAATTAGGTTATAAGGATTTAATCATAGGTTCAGGAATGTTTTTCAATATACTTTTCCTTACAATTGTTCAATGGAGCAAGATAATATTTTAATAAAATTAAAGGGGATAGATTATGGATACCCAGAGAAGGAGCTTCTGTTTAACAATTTAAACTTCACATTTAATAAAGGGGATAAAGTAGGAATAATTGGCTCTAACGGGAGCGGGAAAACTACCCTGCTTTATATAATAATGGGTTTAATAGCTCCTCATAATGGAGAAATAGTAATTTTTAATAAATTAAGAAGAAAAGAAAAGGATTTTGATGAGGTTAGAAAGAGGATAGGGTTTCTTTTCCAGAATTCTGACGACCAGCTTTTTTGTCCGAGTGTTGAAGAAGAAATAGCTTTTGGTCCGTTGAATTTTGGATTTGAAAAAGAGGAAGTAAAAAGAATAGTAAAAAGAACACTTAATCTTGTTGGGCTAAACGGATTTGAGAAAAGAGTACCTTATTTTCTTTCCGGAGGAGAAAAAAGAAGACTTGCACTTGCTACGGTTTTTGCTACAGACCCTGAAATTCTTATTCTTGATGAACCAATTCTTGGTCTGGATGAAACTACTGTAAAAAAAATAAAAGAAATTCTTTCTTCTGAAGATCTTTCGTACATTGTAGTGTCACAAAATAGAGATTTTTTAAAAGATATAACAAATATTATTTATACAATAAAAAATAGAAATCTTGTCTTAGAAAACAAGGTATAAAGAGTTTAGGAATTTTTGCTGTCTGTTTCTTCTGTTATTTTCATTGGTAGCAATCAAACGAAATTAAGGTTGAACTTAGTAATAAATAAATACTTGACAAAAAGCTATTTTTGCGTATAGTATAGTATACTTTTTCCAGCAAAAAGGAAGAAGGAAAAATTTATAGTTTAAAGTAAGCCAGCATAGAGCTATCAAAGCAAAAGAATTGGTATCTTTAGAAAAAGATATTTATTTTTTATTAAGTAGGAGATATAAAAATGAATAAAATAGATATACAAATAGAAGTTTTAAAAGCTATAGCTGACTTTTCATCAGACTGGCTGATGTTGATAGATGTAGATTTAAGCATTAAATATATCTCTCCTTCTGTGAAAGCAATAACCGGATACGAGCAAGAAGATTTTTTTAAAGATAAAGATTTTTTAAAGACAATTATTTATCCTGAAGATAGAGAACGCATAGTAAAAGAATTTAAAGAAGGGGTAAGAAGCCCTCATTCCAGAGCTATTCAATTCAGAATTGTTCATAAAGATGGAACCGTTCATTGGATTGATCACCATAGTAGTCCGATTTTTGATGACAAAAAAAATGTAATTGCCCGGGTGAGTAGCAACCGAAACATAACAATTCAGAATGAGACAGAAGCTTCTTTGAAATCAGGAGAGGCTTTTTTCAGGCGTATACTTAATGGTATACAGAACCCTATGTGTGTAATAGATAAGAATTACAGGATTTTGTTTGCCAATAAAAAAGTACATGAATTGTATAATAGAGAAAATAATGATATACTTGGAAAGTTCTGTTATGAAGTATATAACGGTAGGAGTGAATACTGTGAACAATGTGCAGCAAGAAAGGTTTTTGAAACAGGGAAACAACATTCACTTATAAAGAAAGAAGTAATTGATGACGGAAGTACACGTTATTTAGAGAGATACGCATTGCCTTTATCTTATGAAGGAGGGATGGTAACCCAAGCTATTGTAATAGTGCGGGATATCACGGATAGGGAACTTGCAGTGAACTGTAAACTTAAGATGGGACGTCTTATAGAACAATCTACGGAAGTTGTCGTAATAACTGATACAGATGGAAATATTGAGTATGTTAACTCTGCTTTTGAAAAGGTTACTGGTTATTCTTTTAATGAGGTTAAGGGTAAAAACCCTAATGTTTTAAAAAGTGGCTTTCTTCCTACAGATTTTTATAAAGAGATTTGGGACAGACTTATTAAAGGGGATATCTGGCACGGTGTTTTTATAAATAAGAAAAAAAATGGAAATAATTATTACGAAGAAGCTACTATCTTCCCAATTAAAAATAACTCAGGTAAAATAGTAAATTATGCTAAAGTTTCAAGAGATATTACAAAGCAAAAAGAGCTTGAAGATTCTCTGCGGCAAAAGGAAGAAAACTTAAGAGCACTTATAAATGCAACACCAGATATAATTTGTTTTAAAGATGGACAGGGACGTTGGTTAGAAGCAAATGAAGCCGATTTGAAACTTTTTCAGTTAGAAAATGTTGATTATAGAGGGAAAAAGGATAGTGAACTGGCAAAATACAGTCCTTTTTATTATAATGCTTTTATGACCTGCGAAGATTCTGATGAAAAAACCTGGCAAAGAGGTACTTTGAGTAGAGGAATAGAAATAATCCCGGTTCCAGGTGGTGAGGATCGGGTCTATGATGTTATCAAAGTCCCTCTGTTTGAAAAGGATGGTCTTAGAAAAGGGTTGGTAGTTTTAGGCAGAGATATTACTGAAATGAAAAAAGCGCAGGAAGCGTTGAAACAGAGTGAACTGAAAAATAGAGCAATTTTGCAGGCATTACCGGATATTCTTTTTGTAATTAACAACGAATTGCAATTTATAGATGTTTATGCTCAGCAAGAATCAAAGTTGCTGATTTCTAAAGAAAAGATTATCGGAGCAAATATATATGATATTCTTCCTGAGTATTTGGCACGTCTTACAGAGCAAAACATTACAAAAACTTTGCGCAAAAAATCACTGCAGGTTTTTGAATATAAGCTTGAAATAGAAGGGAAAGAGAGGTGGTTTGAAGCACGTATGGTGTATAAGAATGAAAATGAGGTTTTAGCAATTAATTATACGTGATATAACGCTGTTAAAAGAGAGCGAACAGCGATATCGCAGAATTTTTGAAGAATCACAGGATGTTATTTTCGTAGCCTCCATAGAGGGTAAAATTTTGGATATAAATCCTGCAGGATTAAAACTCCTTGGGTACTCTTCTTTAGAAGAGATTAAGAATCTGGATATAGCCAAGAATTTTTATATAAATCCTGAAGATAGAAAAGATTATTTACGTCAAATAAAGAAAAACGGATTTGTAAAGGATTACGAGATACGTCTTAAGAAAAAAGATGGTTCTGAAATAATTGTATTAGAGACAAGTACAGCTATTTATGACAAGGATAAAAAAAATGTAATAGCTATTCGCGGCATTATTCGAGATATAACAAAACAGCGAAAAATGGAAAAACAACTGGCTCAAATCAAGAAAATGGAATACATAGGGACTTTAGCAGGAGGAGTGGCACATGATTTTAACAATTTGTTAACAGTGATAAACGGGTATGCAGAAATGGCCTTGATGTATATGGATGCAGACAATCCTCTTTATGATGATATTCTTTCTATTTTAAAGGTAGGTAAACGTGCTGAGAAATTGACCAGTCAGTTATTAGCATTTAGCAGAAAGCAAATATATAAACCAGAAATTGTAAATATAAACGAGATTATTATTTCTTTAAATAAAATGATGCGTCGTTTGATTGCTGAAGACATCCAGATTGAAACGCTTTTAGAAGAGAACATACCCAATATAAAGGCTGATAAATCTCAATTGGAGCAGATATTCCTTAATTTAATTGTAAATGCAAGAGATGCACTTAATGCTTCTAATAATCATGATTTACAAAAGAAAATTATAATTGAAACCGGGCATATATTTCTGGATGAAGAATATGCTGCAGAACACCCAGGTCTTGTTGTCGGGAATTACATTTTCTTTGCTGTATCTGATAATGGGATAGGAATGAATGAAGAAATAAAAAGCAAGATTTTTGAGCCATTTTTTACAACCAAAGAAAAATATGAGGGAACAGGTCTGGGTCTTTCTATGGTTTTTGGCATTGTAAAGCAGAATAAAGGAAGTATAAATGTATATTCACAGCCAGGTCAGGGTACAATCTTTAAGATATTTTGGCCAATTACTGGAGAAGATAGAATATTGAGAAAAAAAACAGTTAAAGAAAAGATTTCTCCTGGGAAAGAGAGCATTTTAATTGTTGAAGATGACAAAGAAGTCTGTCTTTTTGCTAAAAAAGCGTTAACAGGTATGGGGTATAACGTTCACTATGCTTTTAATGGACGCTCAGCCCTGGAGTTAATAAAAGAAAAAGGCCTTAGGTTTGATTTAATTATAACAGATTTGATTATGCCGGAGTTAAACGGTAAAGAGTTTATAAAAAAAGTACAGTTTTCTCATCCTGAAGTGAAGGTAATGTATGTCTCAGGTTATACAGATAACCATATTGTACATAATGGTTTATTGGAAGAGGGGGTTAATTTTATACATAAACCATATTCGATAAAAACATTGGCTTCAATGGTACGTAAAGTTCTGGATGAAGGATAAAAAAGGGAGATACGGCTTTTTGCAAAGCAAAAAGAACTGAGAAGTAGGAACTGAGAACTAAGAAGTAATCCCCCCATAGGGGGGAGAGAGATAAGGGAGGATTCTCTCCCCCGAAGGTTGGCATTGTTAAAAGAGCAGCTAAAAAACGTTTCTTATCTAAGTACGGAAAAACATACGTGCAGCATTACTTTTATATGTAAGTACGTAAAACCGGTTTTAAATAGTTGGTAATAAAACCCCTTTTTATAAAAAACCAAACCTTGACATTGACAAAAAAATGTGTATACTTATGCTATTCCTCGGTAGCTCAACTGGCAGAGCGGGTGACTGTTAATCATCAGGTTGGGAGTTCAAGTCTCCCCCGAGGAGCTTTTTTTTAAGGAGGTATGATGCGTATAGCAATTCCAGTAAAAGGGAATAAAGGACTTGAAGAAGAGATAGAAACACATTTTGGAAGAGCTCAATACTATATATTTGTAGATATTGAGGACAACCAAATAAAAGATTACAAGACAATAGAAACTCCTTTTCTTCAACATGGTCCTGGAGATATTCCTAATTGGTTAAATAATAATAATGCCCACGTTGTTATTTCTCGGGGAATGGGAAGAAGGGCAGTGGATTTTTTTAATGAGCTCGGAATAAAGGTTTTTATGGGTATTAATGGTAAGGTAAGAGATATTGTGGATAAATTTATAAATGATAATCTTGTCTCAGCTTCATGGGATTGTGGTAAGGAGGGAGATTGTGAAGAACATAGCTAAGTTTTTGCTACCTTTTTTGTTTTTTTCCCTATCCTGTAATTTTTATTATACAGAAAGGGCAAAGAAAGCTTATAATGCAGGGAAAAAATTAAAAGCAATAAAGTATTTAAAACATATAAAAAAGAAACCTGATGTATATCATCGCATTGGTATAATTTATTATGAAATAAGTAATTATGATTCCTCTGTTGTATATCTATTAAAAGCATATAATCTTAAAACTGACAATGCTGATTATATTAAAGATTTAGCAAGTGTTTATAAAACTCTAAAGGATACCACTAAGGCACTTATGTATTTTAAAAAGGCATATTCGCTATCTCCTGACAGTATTGTGCTTAATAATATATCCTATCTATACTTTAACACCTCTGAGTACGATTCTGCTCTTGTTTATGCGAATGAAGCCTTAAAACGTTATCCAGAGGATGAGAGTTTTTTAATGTTGAAAGCTCTTATCCTTCAGTATAAAAAAGATTATACTCAAGCATTGGGGATATATGAACGTCTTAGAGAAAAAGGTATGAATGATCCAGTTTTGTATCACAATATGGGTGTAATCTATCTTGATATGAAGAAATACAAAGAGGCTTATGAAATATTTACAAAGCTTATAGAGGCCTCACATGATAATCTATCCTATTTGTATAGAGCAAAGGCAAGTTTAGGCCTTAAGAAATTTAAAGACGCCTTAGCTGATGTTGATCATATTTTACAAGAAGACCATAACAATTTTAAAGCAGTTCATCTGAAGTATAAAGTCCTTTTAAATATGCATGATAGGGCTTTATTAGAGAAGTTTAAAAAAGAATATAAATCTTTCTTTGAGCTCAAGGCTCCAACCAGTAGATGAAAATAAAACCCAGAATTTTTAAAGGCACAAGAGATTTTCTGCCTTCAGCTATGATAAAAAGGAAATGGGTTATAGAAAGGATTTCAAAAATATATGAAATGTATGGATTTGAACCCTTAGATACTCCTGCAATAGAGTATTATGAGATACTTGGGGGAAAATATGGAGAAGAAGGAGAGAAGCTAATCTACAGGTTTAAGGATCCAGGGAATAGGGATGTTGGTTTAAGGTATGATCTGACAGTTCCTCTTGCCAGGCTTGTTGCTATGCATCCTGAGATAAAGTATCCTTTCAAACGTTATCAAATAGCACCTGTATGGAGGGCAGATAGCCCTCAAAAGGGAAGGTTTAGAGAGTTTTATCAGTGTGATATAGACACTGTTGGCGCAAAAGATTTGCTTGCTGATGCAGAAGTTTTAAGGGTTATAACACATATACTTGAAGCTCTGAATTTCAATAACTATACAGTGCTTTTGAATTCAAGAAAGATAATAAAAGCTATTGCAGAACTCGCCAGGGTTGATGATGAGAAGGAACTGGCAAGAATCCTTGACAAAAGGGACAAGATTGGTGATGAGAAGGTTTTAGAACTCTTGAGAAAAAAGGATATGAAAGATGCAGAGGTTTATGTAGAGCATATAATAGAAGGAAATTATGATGATTTGGATAGTTCACCCTATGGAGAAGAAGGGTTAAATGAGATTAACAAGGTTCTGCATTTAGCTCAAAAGTTAGGAATAAAGGAGAGCGGTGTTAGATTTGAGCCTCTGCTTGCAAGAGGACTTGATTATTATACAGGTCCTATATTTGAGGTCATAGTTGAAGAGCCTAAGATAGGTAGCATCGCATCAGGCGGGAGATATGATAATTTAATAGGTGTTTTTTCAAAGAGAGCTTATCCTGCAACAGGGGGGTCTTTTGGGCTTGAAAGGGTTTTATTGGTTATGGAGGAATTGGGCTTATTTCCTTTTGAGAAGCTAAGTAAAGTACAAATATTGGTTAGCTGGTTTAACAAAAATGATTGGAATTATATGTTTCCTGTGGTAAAGAGTCTAAGGGAAAGGGGATATAATGTTAGTTTTTATTTAGGTAAATCAGGATTTAGAGGACAACTTGGATATGCAAGGGATAAACATATACCTTATGTGCTTTTTGCAGGAGAGGAAGAGAGTAAAAAAGGGGTTTTTGTAATAAAAGATATGGCAAGGAAGGAACAAAAGATAGTAACTAAAGAGGAGCTTTTTGCATTTTTAAAGGACATTAATGTATGATGCCCTGACAGGTTTTTTCACAAAAGATGTTCTTTATAAAGACCTTAAAAATATTTTTTCTTATAAAAAAAAGCTTTTTGCAATAATTGATATTGATTACTTTAAGCTAATTAATGAT
>JALVRC010000103.1:0-26798 GCA_027025255.1 Caldifarciminota bacterium | reverse complement strand
ATGAAATTGGGGATTTAGCAATTAGAAACATGGCCTCTTCTCTAAAAAATAAATTTAGAAAAGCTCGGTTTTACAGATTTGGTGGAGACGAGTTTGTAATGGTTGCAGATTACGAAAAAGCCTTGATAGAGATTGTTTCTAATATTGCAGGAAAGGGCATCTTTGTTTCCGATGACCCCAGGGTATTGCTTACCTTAAGTGTGGGAGTGGTAATTTATCCTTTGCATACAGATGATGTAAACCAGCTATTTAAATACGCAGATACAGCGCTTTTGTGGTCAAAACGTAAGGGAAGGGCAAGATGTGAAGTATATACACAGGATATGGAACAGAAAAGAATAAAGTCAATGGATAGAATAGTAGATAGAGGAATGGAGATTGACAAGGCTAAAACTTTTTTATGGGAAAATAATAATAGAGAGATTTTAATTCTGCAGGGAGAAAGAGGAGTAGGAAAGACTCGTTTAATACAGGAAATATCTTCCTTGGCAAAGCTGAAAGGTTTTTATACAGGGGTATACACTTTTGTTAAAGATAACACAACGCTTCCTTTCAGTTATATATTGAGTTTTCTTTCAAGGAACGGAGTAGATATTTCTCTTAAAGAGCTTACTTCTTTAGTTGTTGACGATCCACAGCTTATAAAAACACTAATTGTGGAAAATATAAAAAAAGGCATAGAAGAGCTAATTTTTAAAAATGGCGTTGCTTTATTTTTTGATGATTTTCATTTTTCTTCTGTTTCTGAAAGAGAGTTGATTCTTTATTTATTAAAAGCCGTTGATGGAAGGCTTAAAATAATTCTCAGTATTGCTACAGAAAAAAAAGATTTGATAACTTACTGGTTGAAGAAGAGTTCTGAGATAAAAAAGAAATATATAGACATACATCCTCTGGGAAAATTTGATACATTCGCTTTAATAGATGCTTATACACATAAAGAAATTGATAAGTCCACAAAGAAGAGGATATTTGAGTTTTCTTCTGGCTATCCTCTTTATACATTAGAGATACTAAATAATTTTAATGCTACGGGAGAGATTGTTTTTCCATCACGAAGAGAAAAAATTTTTGAGGAAAACCTGGAGAGTATTTCTGGGGGGTTAAAAAATTTTCTTAAGATTCTTTCATTGCTCCCGTCAGGATTACATATTGACATGCTTAAAGAAATGGAGGAAATGAAGAGTTCGGATGTTTACTGGTTAATGGACAGAGGTATTATTGAATATAGAGAAGGTGTTTATCGGTTTACTCACTGGAAATATAGGGAGGTTATTTTAAGAAGCATTGAGAATAGAAAGGAGTTATGCGAAAATTTAGCATCCATAATAAAGAGAACTAAAAAGGAGGCATTTGAGGATATAGCCTATCTATATGAGTTGAGTGGGGAGAAAAATAAAGCTTTTGTATTTTATAAAAAAGCTTTAGAAAAGTGCAGAAGTAATCTTTTGTTTGAGAAAGGTATTGATTTAATTAATAAACTTTTAAAAATTAAGAGGAGTGTTACCTTAGAAGAGGAAAGAGCAGATTTTGAATACAAACTCGGACAATTTAAAAAAGCTCTTACGCATTATAATTCACTTTTAGTATATTTTATGAAAAAAGGACATTTAAAAAAAGTGGTTGATATTCTTGACAGAATTGCTGATATAATGCATAATACAGGAAAGATTAAGGTCATTCATAGCATAGGGAAGAGAATGTATAATATTAGTGAAAAAATACACTATAAAGAAGGTTTTTTGAAGGCCTATCTTACTATAGGCAGCTTTTTTGATGAAATGAATTTTTATAATAAGGCCTTGCTTTTTTACGAAAAAGCTCTTACCCTTTCAAGAGAGCTAAAAGATAGGAGAAGAGAAATTTCATCCCTTATAAATATTGGGAATGTCTATGATGATATGGGGAATGTTCCTGATGCACTGACAATGTATCTTGAGGCAAAGAAACATCTTGATGGGTTAAATCTCCCTTATAAAAAGCTTATACTTTTAAATAATATTGGGTTTATATACTTAAATGAAGGACTTCTTAATGATGCAAAGTCATACTTTAAAAAAGCACGTGAAAAGGCAGAGCTTCTTTCTTTAAAAAGTGTTCTTTCAAGTCTGTATATAAACATAGCAAGGGTAAATATATATCAGGCAATTTTTGCAGAAGCCCAGGATAATCTTTTAAGAGCAGGAGATATAAAAAGGGCAATAAAGAATGAAAGAGGCTTATCCACAGTTCTTTTTTATTTGGCTCAGTCATATCTTTATTCAGGAAATTTTGAGAAGGCAGAACATTATATCAAGCAATGTATAAACATAAGAAAAGAGATAGGATATGAAGGCGGGCTTTTTAATGCATATATTTTATACAGTCTTTTATTTTTATACAAAAGAGAGCTACCACCAGAACATATTACAGAGCATATGGTTGGGTATGCTAAAATCAAAGAAAACAAAAAGGATAGTACTATGTTTGAGTATCTTATGCTTATAGCTTACCAGAAAATAATTTATTTTTCAAAGCCTGTAGATATTCAGTTAATAAAAAGTATTGAGGATATTATTTCTCATTTAAACCATCCTTTAAAAGCAGTTAGATTTAAAATACTTAGATTTATGAACAATATGTTCTTAAACTATAAGAAGAAAATTTTTTTAAAAGAAGAAAGAGTTTTTCTTGAAAATAACAACATAAGATTGTATCTTATTCCTCTTTTGTACTTAGAGGATAAAGAAAAGGCAAAAAAACTGGCTAAGACGTACGGTATAGCTGACCCCCCCGAAGCATTTTTAATAGAACAAAAACAATAAAAAGAGAGGCTATGTTTTCTTGACTTTTTCAATAAAATGTATATAATAATTTGTGTATTATTAAATATTTAATATAAAAGAAAAAGGAAGGAGGCAAGGATGTTGAGACCATTTAAAAACGAACCTTTAACAGATTTTAATATTGATGAGAATAGAATCAGGATGGAGGAGGCGTTAACTAAGGTTGAATCGCAGCTTGGCAAGGAATACCCTATTATAATTGACGGTGAAGAATTATTTCTTAATGATAAATTTAGCTCAAGAAATCCTGCTGATGTAAATCAGATCATAGGAACTTTTCAAAAAGCAGGTGTAGAAGAAGGGAAAAAAGCAGTAGAAGTTGCGTATAAGAATTTTGATAAATGGAGCAACCTGCCTTATGAAGAAAGGGCAATGATACTTATTAGAGCTGCAAGTATCTTGAGACATAGAAAGTTTGAATTTGCAGCATGGCAGGTCTTTGAGGTAGGTAAAAATTGGGCAGAAGCTGATGGTGATGTTGCAGAAGCTATAGATTATCTGGAATTTTATGCAAGAGAGATGTTAAGATATGGAAAAGGTGGTAGTTTGACTCCTATGGAAGGAGAGTATAATGAGCTTATATATCTACCTATTGGACCTGTAGCAGTGATTCCTCCGTGGAATTTCCCTTTAGCAATACTTCTGGGTATGACAACAGCAGCGCTTGTTAGTGGGAATACAGTCGTGCTTAAACCTGCAAGTGATGCTCCTGCAATAGGGTTTGGTTTTTATAAGTTAATGGAAGAGGCAGGTCTGCCTAAGGGCGTTCTTCAATATGTTACAGGTCCTGGCTCTACATGCGGTGATGCTATTGTTTCACATCCAAAAACACGTATGATAGCTTTTACCGGATCAAAAGAGATAGGGTTAAGAATAAATGAAATAGCTTCTAAAGTTCAACCAGGACAGATATGGATAAAACGAGTGATTGCAGAGATGGGTGGTAAGGATTTGATTATTGTTGATAATGAATATCCTCAAATTGAAGATGCTGTTAAAGCAGTTCTTGCTTCTGCTTTTGGATACCAGGGACAAAAGTGTTCTGCAGGCTCACGAGCTATAGTTGTAGAGGACGTTTATGATAAATTCGTAAGTATCCTTTCAGAAAAGGTAAAGGGAATAGAGGTTGGTATGCCTAAGGATAACTATTTTATGGGCCCAGTTATAAATGAATCCAGTAAAAATAAGATTTTGCAGTATATAGAGATAGGGAAACAGGAATCAAAACTTTTGTATGGAGGAGAGGAGATTAAGGGAACAGGATTTTTTATTCAGCCAACTATCTTTGTTGATGTACCTCCTGAGGCACGTATAGCACAGGAGGAAATCTTCGGACCTGTCCTTGCTGTAATTAAGGCAAAGGATTTTGATGATGCTTTAAGAATAGCGAATTCTACTATATACGGTTTAACTGGTTCAGTATTTACTTTAAACAGAGAGAAAATAAGTAAGGCTAAAAAAGAGCTTTATGTAGGCAACATGTATATTAACAGAAAATGTACAGGTGCTCTTGTAGATGTTCATCCGTTTGGAGGATTTAATATGTCTGGCACTGATTCTAAAGCAGGCGGTAGAGACTACTTACTTCTATTTATGCAGGCCAAATCTATTTCTGAGAAGTATGTGTAACGCAATGGGGGCAGGTTTATCCTGCCCCCATTCTTTCCTATGAAAATATGAAAGTCGGAATAATTGGGGCAACTGGCTTGGCAGGAAGAGAGCTTATAAAGATATTTGAGGAAAAGAGTCTTAATGGAGAAATAACTTTGTTGTCTCGTAAAAAAAAGGGCTTTATTGAGACAGAAGAAGCAGTATATCCAGTTGTACCTATAAGCAAATGGGAGGATTTTGATATTGTTTTCTCTGCTGTTGAGAAGGAGGTTTCTTTTGAATTATTTAAGGAACACGCAAAAGAGAAACCAGTAGTAATTGATTTTTCTTCCGCCTTCAGGGAATTAGAAGATGTTCCCCTTGTGGTTCCCCCTGTGAATGGTTCTGTCTTAGAAAAACGCGTTTCTTTAATTGCAAATCCCAACTGTTCTACAGCAGGCCTTGTTTTGGTTCTGGATACCATTGATAAGATTGTAGAGATAGAAAGAGTAAGGGTTGCTACATATCAATCTGTTTCAGGGGCAGGTAGGGATGCATTAAATGAGTTTTTTTATGAAAGCGAGTTTTTTATTCTGGGTAAAACGCCTGATAGTATAGATATTTTTCCTGAGCAGATTGCTGGTAATGTTTTGCCAGGTATTGGAGAAGAAGAAGAAGGTTATTATACAGAAGAGAAAAAGATTATAAATGAGACAAGGAAAATCCTTGAAAAAGAAATTGACATATCTGCGATAACCGTAAGGGTTCCAACAGTTAGATCGCACTGTGAAGCAGTTTTTATTGATTTAAAAAATGACTTTTCAGATACGATAATAGATGCACTTAATAAAAGTCCTTATATAACATTTGATAAGTATCCAACACCCATAAAAGCAACAGGGAAGGATAATGTATTTGTTGGAAGAGTCCTTTCTCCGAGCTTAAAGCATCTTCAATTATTTTTGTGTTCTGATAACCTCAGAAGAGGGGCTTCTTTGAACGCATTTGAAATATATGAACTGATTAAAAATAAATGGTTTTAGATTATAAGGTATTTAAAAAACATTTAGAAAAGGGGAAATGGCATAGATTTTACTTATTTACAGGGGAAGATGATTATGAGAAGAGAAAAATAATTGAATATATGAAGCGTCGTTTGCTTAAGGAAATAAATACACTAAATTTTGCAAGATTTTATGCAGACGAGTTTGATAAGGAATCGTATTTATCTTTTTTAAGGAGTCTTTCTCTCTTTGAAAACAGGAAACTCTCAATTCTATATAAAGCTGAAAAACTGGATAAAAAGTCAGTTAAAGATATACTATCTACAGTTTTTACAGGGAAAGCAACCACCCTTAGTATATGGTCAAGTGAGCTTTCTTCTAATGAGTTTGTAAAAAAATTTTCAAATGTGGCACAGATTGAGAAGATATTGATTATAGATTTTAAACCATTAAGAGAAAAGGATTTTTATAAATGGGTAATGGACAGATTAAAGGAGAACAAGATTCCTCTGGATGAGGAAATAGTGGAAAGTATCGTAGTTCAATCTCATTTTGATAAGTACGTTGCACAAGGAATTATAAACAAAATATTAATCCTTGATTCAAAGGATAAAAGGTATATAAAAGAGATAATCTACAACGAAGATGCTGTTGGATACCTGAGTAGTATAAATTATAATATACTTTCAGCAGATGAGCACAGGCAGAAAGATATATTTTTAAATGTTAAGGACATTTTTACTGAAAAGGATTTTGAAAGCTTCGTATACAGGTTTGTATGGGATGTTTACAAAAAGGAAGCTAAGGAAAAGAGAGAGAAGCTTCTTATAAATATCCAGCATTTGCATTTAAAGTCAAGATTCTCCCGGATAAGAGGTATATATCATATTAACAAATTTTTAAAAGAAAACAGAGGTATGTGATGAGAGAGTATAACTTTAGAAAGATAGAGAAAAAGTGGCAGAGCCGGTGGGAAAAAGATAATCTTTACAAGGTAAATAATGAACCTCATAAGAAATTTTATCTTCTTGAAATGTTTCCATATCCGTCTGGTGATCTTCACATGGGCCATCTTAAAAACTATGTTATAGGTGATGTTGTCTATAGGATTAAAAGAATGGAAGGCTATGATGTTCTGCATCCCATGGGTTATGATGCCTTTGGCCTTCCTGCTGAAAATGCAGCTATAAAAAGAAAGATATTTCCTTCTATATGGACAGAAAAGAGTATTTCAACCTACAGGAATACTCTTAAGAATATAGGGATTAGTTATGATTGGGATAGAGAGCTTGCTACATGTTGGCCGGATTACTATAAATGGACGCAATGGATGTTTATTTTTCTATACAAAAAAGGGCTTGCATATAGAAAAGAGGATTATGTAAACTGGTGTCCGCAGTGTAATACTGTGCTTGCTAATGAGCAGGTTGTTGAAGGAAAGTGTGAAAGGTGTAAAACAGAGGTTGTAAAGAAGAAACTATCACAATGGTTTTTTAAAATAACTGATTACGCAGAAAGGCTATTAAACGATTTGGATAAACTTGAGGGTTTATGGCCGGAGAGAATTTTAAAATTACAGCGCTTCTGGATCGGTAAATCCTATGGAACCCTTATAAAATTTAAAATAAAGCACAGCAATAGTTTTATTTCAGTTTTTACGACAAGAGCAGATACACTGTTTGGAGTAACTTTTTTAACGCTTGCTCCTGAACATCCTTTAGTAGAAGATATCGTAAAGGTTAGCAAGTATAAAAAAGAGATTAAGTCTTATGTAGAACAGGCTCTGATTAAATCTGAAATAGAAAGAAGTGCTGCGGATAGGGAAAAGACAGGAGTATTTACTGGTATCTATGCAACACATCCTTTTACAAAAGAAGAAATTCCTGTATGGGTTGGAGATTATGTACTGTCTGAATATGGGACTGGCGCAGTTATGGGTGTTCCTGCACATGATGAAAGAGACTTTTATTTTGCAAAAAAGCACAATCTTGAGATAAAGATTGTTGTTGTTGATAAGGACGTAAAGGAAGAAACACATCTGGATCATGCTTATACAGAAAAGGGAGTTTTGGTTAATTCAGATAAATATTCACATATGGAGAGTGATAGGGCTATTTCAGAGATACAAAAGGATTTGGCAAAAATAGATATGGGCGGAGAAAAAACAACCTTTAGACTAAGAGACTGGCTTGTTTCACGACAAAGATATTGGGGGGCTCCAATTCCAATGATTTACTGTGAAAAATGTGGATATGTCCCAGAAAGAGAAGAAGAATTACCTGTTAAACTTCCTGAGGGAGATATTGACTTTTTACCCAAGGGAAGATCTCCTCTTGCAGATGTAAAAGATTTTATTACCACAATATGCCCTGAATGTGGTGGCCCAGCAAAAAGGGATCCTGATACCATGGATACATTTGTTGATTCATCATGGTACTATTTACGTTATACTGACGCACATAATACAAACAGGCCTTTTGATAGCAAAACTGCTAATAAATGGATGCCTGTTGATCTTTACATTGGTGGAGCTGAACATGCTACAAAGCATCTTATCTATGCAAGATTTATATACAAGGTTTTGTTTGATGAGGGGTTAGTTAATACTGACGAACCCTTTATAAGGCTTTTCAATCAGGGACTTGTGCACAAACGTTTTTATTATTGTCCTCAATGTCTTGAGGTTGTTGGCGAAGATGATATTAAGGATGGCTTTCATAAAGTATGCAATAATAGAGTAGAAGAACATCTTGAAATGATGAGTAAATCAAGGGGCAATGTTGTTCCAGTAGGTCCTTTTACTGAAATTCATGGAGCAGATGTAGCACGTATAACGATTCTCTTTGCTGGTCCTGCTGAGAAAGACATGGAGTGGACAGACGCTGGTGTTGAAGGTGCTAAGCGTTTTATTATGAGGGTATGGAGATTGTTTGAGCCGTATTTAGATAGGTTAAAGGATGTTTCAATTACAAAGGCTGATATAGAGAAAGATAAAGATTTGTATATCTGGATAAATAGAACAATAAAAGCAGTAAAAGAAGATTCAAAGGCATTCCATTTTAATACTGCAATTGCAAGGATGATGGAGTTTGTTAATTTTCTTTATCAGTATGAAGATAAGGGCTCTAAAATGTTTTTGTTCGCTTTAAGAGAGTTTAACATTTTACTTGCTCCTTTCATACCTCATTTGGCTGAAGAATTGTGGGAGCTTTCAGGGAACAAAACAAGTATCTTTTTTAAAAAAGTACCTGACTTTGACAATAGGTTTGTAGATTTTAAAACAGTTGAGGTCGTTATTCAAATTAATGGAAAACTGAGAGGACATCTTTCAGTAGAGAGAGGAATGAGCAGAGAGGAAATAGAGCAAATGGCTATGAAGCACGAACGAATTATACCCTATCTTGAGGGTAAACATATTGTAAAGATCATATATTTAAAAGAAAAATTGATAAACATAGTTGTAAAATAAGGAGGAGATATGATTTTGCTACTTTTGAGTGTAGTTGTTGAAAAAGATATAAAGAACTTAAATCTGCCAAGGCCCAGGAGCATTTTTATAGAAGGGGTTTTAATCCTTGAAGACAGTCTTCACTATCCTAAGGTAAGAATGCCTCTTGTTGTATACTATAAAAATGACAATTACTACATAGACATAAGAAATAACGGTCCGTATACATTGATCGTTAACAATGCTGATACTGCATACCTGTACTTATTAAGTATGGGTTATTCTTTTAAGGTGTTTAATCTTCAGGTCCTTCCTAAATTTGGTTCAAGGCCGGTAGATTTACTAAGGACTTTTTATATATTTAATCATTTTCCTTTAAAGGGGGAGCTTGATACTCTTCTTACAAAAGGGGATACTGTATTTTTAAAGAAACGGTCTATGATTTACAAATACTCTAAAGATAAAGAAAAGATAGTTAGCATAACTATGGGAAACGCCTTTGTTCATTTCCTTGATTTTAAGAAAATAAAAAAATATGAATTTCCAACAACAATTTTATCCAGTGCAAAGACACTTTCTCCTGAATATCCTTATACTCGTATAAAAATAGCAAAGATTATACTTAATCCAGACATTCCAGATTCAATTTTTAAAATTTATTTGCCACCTATGAAAAGAAGTTATGATTTAACCTCACAATTTCAAAAAGAGGAGAATAAATAATGTTTTTAGTTCTTTTATCCTTACACAGGGTAATGTTTTATCTAAGTGGCGAATTTATGGATGTTAATTTTTTCAATAATATGGTTTACATAGCGGATGGATACGGGGTAGAGGTAAGAGAGCTTAAGAATAGATTTCAGCTTATTGATACAATATATGTTGAGGGAACTACCAAAAGGCTCTATGTAAAAGATAGTGGCATATATGTGCTTACAGAGGAAAAAAATTTGTATTTTATAGATAAAGAGAAAAATGTGACCCTCTATAAGGAAGGAATAAATGGTTTTTATTTTGATAATGGAGAGGAATACTACTTTTCTGAAGATAGGTTGATGCACGGGAATGATACGCTTGTTTTCCATTCTCCTATAAAGAAAATTGCTTTAAGCAAAGGGAAAGGTTATATCCTTACTGAGAATGCTTTATATACCATTAAGAACGGTAAAACTCTTCTTTTTAAAAAGGGGAATTTTATTACTTTTGCTCTTTCAAATGATGGAAAAATGGTAGCGCTTTTAAAGGAGAATGAATGCAGGGTTTTTAAATCAAACCAAAGGCTATTAAAGGTTATTGGAGATGTTCCTCGCGGTGTTGATATTTCTTTTGTTGATAAGGATGTATTACTTCTTTCTGCTAAAAGGGCAGATCTTATGTCCTATGACTTAAGAAAGAGAGGTATTGATACGCTTACCGAGCTGCATCTTCAGGGAAATCCTTCTCAGTTATATGTTAAGAATGAAAAGGTTTTTCTTTGTTCAGATGCCGGGATTTATCTTTTTCATTATAGAAATAAAGATAAGAGGCTTTTTGAAAAGGGAAGGATAGAGAGAAATGCTAAAATAACAGCAGGATTTATTTTAAACAAATATTTATATACACTTTCTCAAGATAGCAGATTTTTTGTTTATAGAATAGAGGACAGTACTGTAAGCTTTATAAGAGAGAGAAATCTTAAAGCTACTGCTAATATGGTACGTTTAAATTTACCACTTGTTTACTTTTTTAAAAGTAATCATTTTGCCAGGATTAAGATGGAAGATTTAGAGGACCCAGCACATAAGGGGATTCAAACATTGCATTTTGAGCCGGTAGATATTTCTGCTGTGGGCAGGAATGCAGCGGCAGCTGCTGGATGGTACGGAGTTTATATTAACGATGCGTGTACCTGCGGACCTTTTACAGAAAAGTCTGAATATAAAGGTGAGGGATATGCAGCATCTGTTTCTATTTCTCCAGGAGGACGTTTTGTTGCTGCTTGTTTTAGAGACAAAGGGATAGATATACTTGATATTCTTGATAGAGAAAACCCACAGAGAATAAAACAGATAACAATCCCCATAAAAAGGTTTTATGAATATATGCATAAAGAGGTGTGGGCTTTTACAGACAGAGAAGTAATACTTTATAAATGGGAGAAAAACGGAGATTTTAAAGAGGTAAAGAGGATGCCCTTATTTGTAAAGGATTTTAAATCCGCACAGATTAGTAAGGACAGATTAATTTTTTTAAAAGGCCGAACAATCCTTTTTTATGATAAAAATGGTGCTTTGAAAGAAAAAATTGATTTACCTTTTGATGTTGTTTATTATTATTATAATGACAATAAACTCTTTGTAAGCGGGAATGATATGAGTTATCTTTATTGGATAGAGGAGGGAGAATGATTTATATAATTTTTGCTTTTCTACAGCCAGTTTTCAACACTCCAGCAGTATTTGATGCTTATTTAGGTGAAAAGGTTGTTTATATAGCATCTGGGAACGGAATATCTATGTATGATATAGAGGATGATTCACTGAAAGATAATATTATAACCAACGGTCTTCTTACGTGTATAGCTGGCTCAAAAGATTATATTGTTGCTGGAGATAGAGGTGAAGGAGTTAACCTTTACAGAATTAATAAAGATTTTTCTCTTTCTTTTTTAACTATTGACAGAACAGTACAATTTGCTGAAAAGCTGGCAATGGAAAATAATATAGTTGCTGTTTACATGAAAGGTTTTATTGTAATTTATGAAATAACCAATGATTCACTGGCAAGAAAATCTTTTATTGATGTAAAAGGGAATGTTGCTTCCCTGATAGTAAAGGATAGTGAGGTGCTGTTTAGTAGAGGTAGCATACTTTATAGAATTGACGGTAATGTTCCTGTTAAGTGGTTAACTTTTCCTATAACTATAAAAAGGGTTATAAACTATGGAAATAATCTTTTTATCCTGACAGAGGAAGGAAAGGTCTATAGAAATAAAGAGTTCTTGGTCGAGGATAGGGAGATTATAGATATAGTAGCAGAGCAAAATTCCCTCTACGCACTAACTTACAAAGGAAGGATTAATAAGATAAACACTAAAAAGAAAAAACCGATAAAAAAGGTTCTTTCTTTTAACAACCGCATAAGAAAGCCTCATCAGCTGTTTTTCTCTAATAATTTTTTTATGATTATCAGCGGAAGGAACGAACTCTTTTTAATTTCACCAAAAAAAGGACTTATTTCTCACCTAAAGTTAAAGAAAAGAGTGTATGATGTGGTTCTTGCAGGAGGTTTGAACTTCTCTTCATTAGGAAGTGAGGGGTTAAGGATAAATTATTTCCCTTCTGGAGAATTCCTTGAAGATTTGCAACTTGGAAGGTCAGTATACGATATGCTGAAGTTCGGACAGGAGCTTTTTACAGTGGATAATAGAAGTGTTGTAGAAGGCTATTCTCTTACAGAAATTCCTGCTGTTGAAAAGAAGCATATCTGCTACGTACGCGAGCCTAAACGTATAAAATACAGCAATGATCTTTTCTTTACAACGTATGAAAGAGGAGTGCATATTCTCTGGATTTGTCCGTGTGGGCCTTTAAAACTCAAATCAAGTGTAAAAACCTCAACTTCTGTTAATGATGTTAGTGAAATTAAGAAAAAATTGTACATATTTACAGATAAAGAATGTATAATTGCTGATATTAGTGATGCGCAAAACCCTATGATTCTTGATACTATTCAAATAATAGCAAATGTTTCAACTTCGTATAATGAGAATTTGATTACTGCAAGTCTTGACGAAGGATTATCTTTTTATGCTGTTAAAAATCCCTTAACTCCTGAGCTTAAAGGAAATTTTCCTCTGCCGGCAAAGCCAACTGATCTTTTTTTACTGAATGATACTGCTTATGTTGCTCTTGGTGAATTTGGTGTTTATTCTTTTGATGTAAGTGATCCAGAGCATATACAATACATTAAAACCTATGATACACCTGGATTTGCTACCTCTGTATATGTTTCAGATGTAGGAATTAGTATTGCAGACCTTTACGATCTTGTTTTTATCAAAGGAAGATAGATTTAAGAGAAGAAACCTGTTTTTGTTGAGCACAATAAGTTTTATTAGTGACATGAGTTCTTACCTTGTGTTGCCTTTAATTCCCTTCTTTATAAAATATCTTGGTGGAAGCGTCTTTATAATTGGAATAATAGGTGGACTGCGAGAAGGTATAGGTAATTTTGTTAGATTTCTTGGTGGTTTTTTGTTTGATAGAATTAAAAAGAAAAAACTTCTTTTAATATCAGGCTATGGATTTTCTTCCTTGTTTAAACTTTCATTCCCTTTTGCTAAAACAGGCCTGGGTTTGTCCATATTAGTTGCTTCTGAGCGGATATTTAAAGGTTTACGTTCTGCACCAAGGGATGCAATTCTTGCTCAGAGTAAACAAAAAAGAGTGAGATATTTTTCTTTTCATAGGGCAATGGATACGCTGGGGGCTTTTACTGGAGGTTTAGTTCTTGTTGTGTTTCTTTATAGATTTCCTATAAGGAATGTATTTTTGATTGCCGGTATCATTGCGATTTTAGCTGTGCCTTTTGTTTTTTTTATAAAGGTTGAAAAGAAAGAAAAATCGCATACCATAGCTTATCATATAAAGGAGGTTATCAATGTAAAAATGTTTTTTTTCCTTATTGTGATTTTTATCTTCAATGTATCTTTATATAATCAATTACTTTTTATTCTGCGAGCAGAAGAGCATTTTAGTTTCTTTTATTCTAATGAGCAGGCTCTAAGAGCCGCTGCCAGTGTTTTTGTTGTATTTAACCTTTTTTATTCAATTTTTTCTTTTCTTATAGGTATTTTTTCTAAAAAGGTTAATATTGAAAAAATGCTTTTTTCCGGATTTATGATGTTTGCATTTATATCTTTAATACTTTCTTTTAAACTGAGCCACCCTATGTATATGGCATTTGTCTTTGTTCTTTATGGATTTGCATACGCACTCGTAAATGTTTCAGAAAGGGTTTTTTTCTCTAATCTTGTAAAAGACAAATTCAGGGCAAGTATTTTAGGCCTTGTTTTCAGTGTTATTGGGTTTGCCTCTCTTTTAGGGGGTTTTTTGGGGGGGTGGATATGGCAGAGGATTGGCTATAGATATTCATTTTATTTTGCCTCAATACTTTCTCTTGTTTCTGCCCTTCTTTTTTTGTTTTTTGTTTTATTTTTTAAAAAAAGAGGAGACTTGTATGAATCTTAAAATCGGTGTTGTCGGGCTTGGATACGTAGGATTATCTACTTCTTTTGGTTTTGCATTAAAAGGGCATAATATTTTTTTGTATGATATAGACAGGAAGAAATTAGATTTATTAAATACCGGAAAGATTCCTATTGAAGAAAAAGAACTTAAAGATGTTTTCCCTGAGATAACAAAAAGGATTAATATTGTTTATAGGCTGCAAAAATTACACTACTGCGATATAATTTTTATATGTGTTGATACTCCAATGGATAGTGATGGTAGTGCAGATTTTTCAAGCGTACTTAACGTAGCTACAGAACTTGTTAAAAATAAAGTTATACCACGAACTATCGTGATAAGGAGTACTGTACCTTTAGCAGCAATAGAAGCAGTAAAGTACATCTTTAGAGATAAAAAAATGGAAATTGTTTATAACCCGGAATTTTTAAGAGAAGGGCATGCATTAACTGATTTTCTTAACCCTTCGCGTATTGTTTTAGGTACTGAGAATAAAAAGACCACAGTCTTATTTGACCTTTACAAAGAATTTCATGCACCAATTATTAATGTTACAATAGCAACAGCTCTTTTGATAAAATATGCTTCTAATGTGTATCTTGCTATGAGGGTTTCTTTCATAAATGAAATTGAGGCTATTGCAGAGTATATTGGTGCAGATATATACGATGTTATTGAAGGTCTTGGTTTTGATAAGCGGATTGGGAAGAAGTATCTTTCTCCAGGCCCTGGATACGGTGGCTCATGTCTTCCAAAGGACACTATGGCGCTTGTAAGAATGAGTGAAGAGGCAGGTTATTACCCCTATTTTATTGAGTCAATACATAGAAAAAACGAGCAGCAGATTAGAAGGACTTTTTTAAAGATAAAAAAAGCCTGTGGTAATATTTTTGAAGAAAGAGTTATAGCAGTTCTTGGTCTTGCCTTTAAAAAGGATAGTTGTGACATGCGTAATTCAGTAGCCTTAAGGATAGTTGAAAAATTAAAAAAAGAAGGTGCTATTGTAAAGACTTTTGACAAATGCATAAATACCAGGGATAACTTACTGAAGGTGGTTGAATCTTCTAATGTGATTGTGATACTTAATGCAGATGATTTCTATTTTGATATTAACTGGGAAGAAATTGCCAACTATGTAAAGAGTAAGGTTGTTGTTGATCCTTTTAATAAAATTGATAAATCAAGGCTAATTGGATGGAAGGTTTATTAATGTTTCACGTGAAACAATGATTGCAGCTACACTCTGTTATTTAAAGAGAGAGGGGTATACACTTATGATTCACAGGAATAAGAAAAAAAATGATATACATAAAAGTAAATGGAATGGGTTAGGTGGGAAGATAGAAAAGGGTGAGACACCTGAAGAATGCGTTATAAGAGAGGTTTATGAAGAAAGCGGTATCCTTATTAAAAACCCAGTTCTTAAGGGGGTGATTACCTTTCCTGAGTTTAAAGGAGAAGACTGGCTTGTTTTTGTTTTCGTTGCATATACAAATAAAAAAGAGCTCATTGAATCAAAAGAGGGGAGTTTAAGTTGGATTAAGGAGGAAGAAATCACCCGGCTTAATCTCTGGGAAGGAGACAGGATTTTTCTTAAATGGCTCAAGAAAGATAGATTTTTTTCGGCAAAATTTGTTTACATTAAAGAAAGCCTTTCACATCACTCAGTTGTATTTTATTAATGAAAATTGGCAAGTTTCAGGTCATAAAAAGTAAGAGAAAAACTTATTCTATACAAGTAAAAGAAAGTGGTGATGTCATTGTAAAAGTTCCAGCAAAATCAACGTACACTAATATTTTTGCCTTTATTAAAAGGCATGAAAAATGGATAACAAAAAAGCTTAAAGACAGCAAAAGAAAAAGGCAGACTAAAAAAAAGTATTTAGAAAATGGCGAGTATCTCTTTTTGGGCAGGAGATATGTTCTTACTCTTTCTAAATCTCAGAATAAAGGAGTAGTATTGAAAAATAATAGACTTTATGTAAAATACGATATAAAAGATAGACAGGCTGCATTAACTGAATACTATATCAAGCACGCTCGTGAGATTATTTCACAAAGGGTTGATCTTTATGCAAGTAAATTCGGTTTTATATTTAATTCAATAAAAATCACAAAGGCTAAAAAACAGTGGGGGTCATGTTCAATTAAAGGTAATTTGCATTTTTCTTTCAGGCTTGTCATGGCACCTGTTAAAATAATTGATTATGTTGTTGTACATGAGCTTGTGCATTTAAAAATTATGAATCATTCAAAAGGCTTTTGGTTGGAGGTAGAGAAGCTTTTGCCAGATTTTAAAAAGAGAAAAGCGTGGCTTAAGGAGAACGGTTATCTTTTAAATCTTTAATAAATAGATAAGGACTTTTGATAATTTTTTCCTATAAAGTGAAGTTATAAAAGCTTGACAAATAATAAAAACTATATATAATGAATTGATAGGAGGTGAAATATGAAAAAACTTTTCTTTGCTCTTGCCTCAATAGCTTTAGTCTTATCGTGTAGTATAATGCCTTCGGCAAAGGCAAAATGGTTGATAATAGGCTATTTTGACGGCAATAATGACCTTGATACTGGTGAACTTGGAGCTTCATGGGTATGCGATGAACTACAGCAGCTTGAAAAGGTTGGTTCTACCGATGATGTAGAAGTTATTGCTTTGTATTCATCCTTAAAAACCGGAGGAGTTGCCAAGGTTTATCATATAGAAAAGTACGAGACAGAACTCCCTGATAAAATAAGTTCTACAGTTCTGGAAGATTGGGGCACTAAAGACATGTCCGATCCAAAGACATTGTCCGATTTTATAAAGTACGCAAAAGACAAATATCCTGCAGAAAATTACATGTTGATTTTAATGGATCATGGAGGTGGTTGGCAGGGTGTTTGCTGGGATGAAAAAAATGGCGGAGGAAATCCTCTTACAATGAGTGATTTGAAACAGGCTTTGACAGATGGTGGTATACACTTTAATGTAATTTTTATGGCAGCATGTCTTATGGGACAGGCAGAAGTGGCTTACGAATTGAGAAGCTACGGTGATTATATGTGTGCTTCTCAGAATGTTATGTGGGCTAAAAATACAGTGAAATCTGAGTGGCTTCAAGCACTGGTCGACGACCCAAAGATGACCTCTCTTGAGGTTTCAAAGAAAATCGTAGATGCTGTTTACAACTCAGGTGTTGCGAATAAAAAGAGCGTTGTAATGTCTGTTATTGATCTTTCTAAAATGGATACGCTGGCATATAATATATCAGAGCTTGCAGTGAATCTTGCAACACAATCCAGCGAGCATGCTGCAGAGATTTTTGATGCAAAAAAGAAGACAGAGCCAGATCCTTCTGTCCCTGCATTTGTTGATTTACGCAATTTTGCCAACAATATTCTTTCCGAGCCAAATCTTTCCAAAATTGAACTTATAAAGACCGCAGCAAACGGAGTAATTGCTTCTTTAAACAGTGCAATTGTATATACCAAAAGTAACACTACTCATCCAAGAGGTGGTTTGAGCATACATTTCCCTGAGAATGAAAAAGAGTATCAAAAATCTGAGTATACAAAGCTTAAATTCCCAACGGATACAAAATGGAGTAATTTTCTTGATGCTTATATTGCAGCAGGAGGAGGTGGTGGAGGGGGTTCTTCAGTACAGGTTCAAGGTCAGCTTATATATCCCAATGGTGTTAATCCTGTTCATCCGTATGCTGGTGTGATTCTATCAGAGAATGATACATACGATAAAAATGATGTACATTTGCCTGCAGCTCTTTCTAATTTGTCTTTTACTTTGACTGTGTCAGATATAGATCCAAAATATAAATATATTGGATTTTTCGGCTGGGATGATGTTAATAGTGATCAGAGTATGAATACAAATGACTACTGGGGTATTTACGGAGATGATCAGAATACAACTGATGTGATGGAATATGTATTCTATCCACTTGATAAAGACACATACACAAATATTAACATATACATTGTTTGGCTGCTTACAGCTCAGGAAAAAGTTAACATTTCAAAGGAATAGGTATAGAGTAAGATGCATAGCTTTTGGATTAAAAAGGCATTATAGATGGGTAAAAGATTAGATCAGTATATAGCATACTATAAAGCAAGTATGCAAAAATACGAAGGAGATGAGGATTATAAAAATTCATATCTTTCAAATAAAGCTCTATATGAGGCAATCTCTTCGTGTGATTCAATGGAGGAATTTAAGGAAAAGGTAGAGAAAGGAAAGCTTCATATTAAAAATGCAATTGCCTTGATAAAGGATAAGGAGAAGTTGTACTACAAGCATTATGTGCGAATAAAAGAAAATATTAGGGCTAAAAAGTCAAGAGAAATACTGGAAGAGATTGAAAAGCGAGAGTTTAATACTGATATGGAGCTTGTAAGGTTTATCTCTGAGATAGAACAAAAATACTCACGTTTGATAGCTATTGATGAATTTGGCATTGAGCTTTTTATAGGAGATCTTGCCCAAATTGAAACGCTTGATGTTCACGAGAGCGCGGAAGTGGATGAGGAATTTAAAGCTGAAACAAGCAAATATGTTCAAAAGGAAATTGAAGAGGCAAAACAGGATTATAAAAATCAAATACTTCCTGACTATAGAGTATGGGATAATACCTGGCAAATGGACTATAACGCAATAAAAGAAGAAGAAAGACATAGAAGAAAACTTTCTATCCCTGATGAGGTTTTAAAAAAACGTATACAACAGCATAAACATTACAGAGGGATAGAATAGTGGCAATAGATAAAGTTATGGCAGATGCAATGTTAACACCTTTCAGGAATATGATAAAAGAATGTGAGGAAAAGCATTTCTCAGGCGCGAAATTCAATGAGCTTAAGCTAACCTTTAAGAGGATGGAGACTCTTGCAACAGAGCTTGATGACATAAATGTTTTTAATGCAAAATGTATGGAAGAAGCCCTGCAAATGAAGATGAGTCAATTGTATTCAGAGTTGCTTTCCCAAGAAGCAAAGAAATCTCAATGTGAAAATAATGATTATAGCGATGAGGCACTTATGAAAAATACACTTAAGGCTTATGAAGATGCACTTATACAATTAAAAAACAGTCTTAAAAATGCCTCTTATCTTGAAAAGAATTTCTTAAATGATGCAGAAACCATAAATACACTTTCTGAGATTATTTCATTGGCAAAATCAGGCTTAACCTATCCTGAATTTTTAACTGTGCTTATTAAAAAAGGTTATGATAAAGCTCTTGACGGCATGTCAAAGGAAAGAAAAGGAATACAATTTGAAATAGATATTGCAAAAGAGACAGATATTCCACCTGTTATTGAAATGAGAGAAAAGACGCTTGAATTGTTTGATACTATGGCTGAGAAAAGCCCATTCAATATTCCGGATGCTTTAAAATTCCACATTAAAAGAAATGAGTTAGAATGGGAGTATCAGCCAGTTATTAATAGGTGGAGAGCGATAACTGAAGCATTTTATCAGCTTTTTACCTTGCTTTATGACTGGTTAGATGCATACTGTGATTTTGCACCTTTTGACGGAAGATGGAATTTCCCAGGAGCAACAAGGGCAGATGTAGAGAAAAATATTAGAAGGACAAAAGGAACAAATCCAGGTTTTTTAAAAGAACGTCTCAGGATTTTTAATGAAAATTTTTCTTTGAGCTGGGATAACATATTTACTCATGAAACGTTTTTATTTGAATATAAAAGAGGATTCTTTCCTTATTCAAACGAACGTTTTGAGCTTATTAAGAAAACATTTCAATACTGTATTCCTCATGAAAAACCTCCTATAGAACTCATAAAACAGGCAGAAGCTCTTCATAAGGCAAAAAAGTGCGCAAATCCTCAATTAAAGCAATCTGCAGAAAACATGAAAAGAATTTACAATAAATACTATGGTGAAGGCGCATACGAAAGGAGTTTTGGTAATAAGTGATTGAGGTGCTTTTTGCTACGCAAAAGAAGTGAGAACTAATAACTATCCCTCCTCTCTTTCATTCTCTCCCCCCAGAGGGGGAAGAGAGAATAAAGGAAAAATTAAGCACAGTGCAAATACTTGACATGCATAAAATCTAGCATATAATAAAATATGCAGCCTATAATAAACAATAGGTTTATTTACGCGGCTTTACGCGGCTTTACGCGGCTTTACGCGGCTTTACGCGGCGTGAATGGGGTATGCCCCACTCAGGGCAGGTAGGCAGTTTATTTAATCAACCAACAAACAAAAAATTTATAAGATACCTTCATATTATTTTTAATAGAAAAAATTTAGTATGGAGGCATTATTAACATAACCCATACAACAAAGGAGGTGAAGTATGTAAGAGTAAAGGGATGCGAGAGTATGTTCTTTTTAGAAGGAGGTTATTTTTTTAAATTCAATTATAAGAAACAAATAAAAGGAGGTAGCAATGAAAAAAGGATGGATATATTTGATAGTATCAGTAGTAGCAGTAACCCTTTTTTCCTGCAAAGGTAAAGCAGTTAATGGTTGGACAAAGACGTTTGGTGGAAGTGATGCAGATGTAGGCTATTCAGTTCAACAGACCACAGATGGAGGATATATCATTGTGGGAAGCACAGAATCTTATGGTGCAGGTGGAAGCGATGTTTGGCTTATAAAGACTGATGAGAAAGGGAACAAGGAGTGGGATAAAACCTTTGGTGGAAATGATTTGGATGTAGGCTATTCAGTTCAACAGACCAAAGATGGCGGTTTTATTATAGTAGGAAGTACACATTCTTATGTGTGGCTTATAAAGACAGATAAGAACGGTAATAAGGAGTGGGATAAGACCTTTGGAGGAAAAGAAGGTAGTGTAGGCTATTCAGTTCAACAGACTTTAGACGGTGGGTATGTCTTAATAGGGGAGACAATACTTTATGGTGATGGAGAAAGGGATATATATCTTATAAAGACAGATAAAAATGGTAGTGTGGAGTGGGAAAAGGCTTATGGTGGGAAAGAAGATAGTTATAGTTATGCGGTTCAACAAACTCCAGATAGTGGATATATTATAGTAGGAAAAACAGAGTCTTATGGTGCTGGTAAGGAGGATATCTGGCTTATAAAGACAGATAAGAATGGTAAAGTCCCAGGTAAAGGGGTGTGTAGGGAAGAATCTAAATATTAAAGGGGAAAAGTTAACATTAACTTTTTCTTTTATCTTGTCCTCCCCTCTTTTTGATAGAGGGGAGGGTGAAAAAAATAGATAGACCAAGAATAAATATTAATGAGCCTTGTGAGGTTCAATATCCGACGAAGGGAATAAATGTTTCAATAGAATTATTTAAATTGGTTGTTCGGGTAGCAGAAAATGATGTTAAGGAAAAAAAAAAAAAAAAAGAGGAGAAGATTGAATAAGAAAAAAATTAGAAGAAAATAACGAAGGATATTTTTAATATAAGTGGAACGTAATCACTGTTATTTCGTTCGAAAAAAATCTTAAAAGCCCTCCTCTGGGGGGAGGGTTAGGGAGAGGGGGAGCTTTTAGCTGCGCCAAAAGAAGTAAGAACTGAGAAGTGAGAACTAAGATCTACACCCCTCTCTTTTATTCTCTCCCACAAAGGGATTTGAAAGGAATTGACAAATTGATGAAATTGGGAAAGAGGAATGAAAAAGAATTTAACAAACATGTGCAATTAAAATACAATGGAAAAGCAAGAAGTTTAAGATTCAGCATAAAAACAGATTCAACGAAAAAAGATTTGACAAGATTTTCATCTCTCCGCAAAAAAAGTCCGAAGGCATGAATGTAGCACAGACATTCCTGTCTGTGTATTTTTTAACGTAGCACAGGCATTCCTGCCTGTGATTTAGGCATTAACGTAGGTTTAAGCCTTAAAACTTTTAAGAAAAGAGAAAAGTAAGGCAGGTATTAGAAGAAATAGAAGTAAGATCTATTCCCTCCCCCCTCTGGGGGGAGGGTTAGGGAGAAGGGGAGCTTTTAGCTGCGCCAAAAGAAGTAAGAACTGAGAAGTGGGAAGTAAGAACTACTCCCTCCCCCCTCCCTTCGGGAGGGGGGAGGGGCAGGATTCATCTTTTTTAAAAGATACTTTTCATATTTTAGTTAAAATAAAATGCTTGACATCTCATTTTGTATGTGTATACTGTCAGGTATGTGTGATAAATATGAAAAGGTGTTGCATGAGAGAGCAACTGATAATGAGAGTGATATGTGTAAAAAGTGCATATTTGGTTATTGCAATAACCAAATGGCAGTAAATATGGATATTGTTTTATCCAGATGGTAAAGATAGCTAATATAATCGCTCAAAACCCCTGGTGGAGAGACGGAGCAGATTTTTTTCGTTATGATCTGAACCTTAAGAAGGTTCACCCTATCTTCTTTGAACGTAGATGGATAGATCTTAAAAAGAAAGGCATATATATCCTCAGGGGTCCAAGACAGGTAGGCAAAACCACCTATCTTAAGGATATGGCAAGAAAGCTTATACAAAGGGGTGTATCCCCTGAGAATATTCTTTACCTTTCTTTAGATTTCTTTACTTCCCGTAGAGAGATGAGACATGCGATAGAGTATTTTCTTGATATGACAGGCGATGCTACTGAGATATATCTGTTTCTGGATGAGATTACCTCAATAGATGACTGGAGCATGGAATTGAAGTATATGGCTGATATAGGTATAACCCAGAGGGGAATAATCCTCGCAACAGGCTCAAGTGCAGTTAAGCTTAAAGAGAAGGGTGAACTATTGCCGGGAAGGGGCCTTGAGGGCAATGAATACTATATAAAGCCTCTTTCATTTAGAGCATTTGCTATCCAATCCATTGACTGGATAGCAGAATACATTCAAACACAGGGATTAAGGGATGCTTTTAAAAGATTGAAACCTCTTCTAATGGAGTGTTCTGTAGAGCTCTTTTCTATGAAAGATATAAAAAATATGCTCAAGAAGGTTCTTCCTTTTAAAAGAGAGCTGAGCTACCTATTTAGAATTTATCTAATGACTGGTGGATTTCCAGGGGTTATAAACCACTATTTTTCCAATCGTTATATAAAGGGTAAAGATACGATAGAGCCCTGGGTAAGCGAAATATTCATAAGGGATGTTTTAGGAGACCTCTCCCGTCTCCAGAGGCAGGAAACAATAGCAAGGCAGCTTTTTAAAGCTATTATAAACCGCTACGGCTCACGGTTCAGCTTCTCTAAACTTTCTCGAGAGATAGAGAGGAACCACATTACCACGATTGATTATCTTGAATACCTGGAGCATGCCTTTATAAGTTTTGTCCTCTATCCGTATGATTTTAATAAGAAAGAGCCAAAGTTAAAGGGTGAGAAAAAGGTTTATTTTTTTGATCCAATGGTTTTTCATTCAGTTAAGGCTTATCTTAAAGGAGAAGAGGTATGGGACATAATTACTGAGACGATGCAGGATGAGGATCTTAAGAGCAAGATAGTAGAGGGAATGGTTATTTCTCATCTTTTAATGCATGGAGAGATACCATTTATGAGAGCAGTGAGGACATTTCTATGGCATTACTATGATAAGAGCAGGCGGGAGATTGATGCAATTATAAAACAAAAGAGGGGATATCTTGGGATAGAGATAAAATACAGAAACATGACTGGCGAAAAGATAATAAAGAAGATTGAGCCAGTAAAGAGATATATTATCCTCAGTAAAGAGGATGTGGGAGAAAAAGGTGAGACAATTGTTATGCCTGTGGAGATATTCCTATTCCTTTTACCACCTTCTGCAAAGAATGTTTAAGTCCATATTTTTAATGTAGCACAAACATTCCTGTCTGTGCTACATTTTTTTGTTGTAGGGTGAATTTTTTTCTTGACAGCACGCGCAAAATGTGTATAATATGTTTGCTGGAAGTCAAGGGAAGTGCTGTGAGAATCAGCCGCGGTTGGCGCCACTGTGAGCGAGGACGAAATCCAACTAAGCCACTGCTTATGCGGGAAGGCTGGAAAGTAGGATGAATCGCGAGCCAGGAGACCTTTCCAGTAAAATCAGACTTTTATTCTTTCCGCACAAGAGAGAATAAAGGAGGTTAATGGTAGGTTTAATAGAGCTTTTTAGTATAATAACATTAGAGGATATTATAGTAACAGCAAGAAGGGATAGTTTGCTTTCTCGTGTTAAGGAGGTAAAGCCAGACTTTTCAAGGGATTTATCTCAGGAGTTAAGAGAAAGCGGCTGTATTAGTATACGAACGTATGCTGGTATTGCGTCATTTGGGATTAGAGGCAGTGGAACAGAAGAGAATACCCTGCTTTTAGAAGGGATAAAGATTGAAAATCCTATAAGTTATGCAAACCTTATTCATATCCCAAATGCCTTTCTTAGAAGGATTGCTATTTTTCCATCAGGTGCATCTTCATATTTTGGAAGCAATGGGATAGGAGGAGTTTTATCGTTTAACCTTAGAAGAAAACCGTATATTTATTACTCTTACGGTAGTTTTTCAACACATGAGGCAGGATTTGTCCTTTCAAAGAACTTTTATAATGCGTCGTTAATCTTTGGTACAGATATACTCTACTCAAAAAACAACTATACATACAGGGATGAGTTTGAAAGAACATATACATGGAGGAATGCAGATATTAGCAAGGGCTCATTTTATACACTTGCAAGATTGAATAACATAAAATATGTTAACTTTACATCTTATATGGATACTGGATCACCTGGTATCATAGGTTCAGAACTTCTTAATACGCGTATAAAGGACTTAATGGAGCTAAATGGTTTGGTCTATAAAAATGAGTATGTTAGAGTTAAGCTTTCAGGTGCGCATTTTTATAACCACTATATTTCAAAGGACTTTAATACGGATGATACACATGCGTCTGGAGATATAAGCATAAACCTTAAATCTGTATCAAAGAAGAGTTTCTGGGCCTCCTATTCATATCAGTATGCTAAATCTACAAGAATTGGGCAAAGGAAGAGGCATATCTTAAAAGCAGGTTATATATTTAGCCAGTGGAAGTATTATACTGGTGCTTTTAGAATTGAAGAGTTAATAGGGCATAAGCCTGTAATTCTTATGGATTTGTCTTTTATAAGGGATAACTTTAGTATAAGTGCTTCAAGAAACTTTCGCATGCCAACAATGAATGAACTCTATTGGCCAGAGGAGCTTTTTGCAAGGGGGAATGTTGCTCTTAAGAATGAATACGGTTATGATGTTGAATGTGGGTATAGGTTAGAGCAGTTTAAGGGTTTTATATATGCACGAATTATTGAGAACTATATATCCTGGATAAATAATAAAGGTGTTTACGAGCCAACAAACCTGGAGCGTGTATACGTGTATGGGTTTGATCTCTACTATAAATTTCATATAAAAAGCCTTATGTTTTTATTAGAGGCATCTTTAAATAGATCTTTATACAGAGGATATCAGCTGCAGTACAGGCCATTGGCAAAAGTTGTTGGCTCAATTAAATACAGGGGTGCTGGTCTTGAATGGATATATATATCTCCCAGACCAGAGATTACAGGTCCAACAAGATATATGAAGGCTGTAATACTTTTTAATGCTCTGTATAAAAGGGCATATAAAAAACTAATGTTTGGGATAATGCTTAACAACATCTTTGATGTATCCTATCAAAGTGTAAGAGGATACCCTACAAAGGGAAGGAACATTAAGATATGGGTGAACATAAAAATATAGGAGGTAAGATGAAAAGAAGTGTCTTTTTTGCTGTGTTTATGCTTTTTTCCTGCACACAGCTTCCAGAGGCAGGGAAGAGAATAGTTGTAATAAACAATGTTTCAAATACAATATCACTGTATTCGCTGACTGACAGTGTTTATCATGTTAATACCGTAGCCACAGGAACAACGCCTAATGATATTAAACAGAGAGGTGATAGTATTTTTGTAGTTAACTCAGGGTTTGGGGGAACACCGTCATTTGAGATATTTTCAGTTGGTGATGATATAAAATCTCTTTTAAGGTATCCTTTGCCACAGGGTTCTAATCCTTATGCCTTTGTTCTTGTAGATAACAAAGCATATATCACAGCAAGTAAGAGCGGCAATGTATATGTACTTGATATTGTAAGCGGAAAGATAGAGGATTCAATCAAGGTTGGTTTATGGCCTGAAGGAATAGTAAGTAAAGAGGCTTCTATTTATGTTGCATGTTCTGGACTTGACTCTTCTTTCAATTATAATGACGGTTATGTTTACATAATTAATAGAGATAAGGTAGTAGATTCAATTAAGGTTGGAATGAATCCTCAAGATATGATAGTGGACAGGGCTCATAGATTACATGTATTGTGTACTGGTAATTACAATGATATTATGGGTGAGATATATGTACTTGAGAAGGAAGAGGTTGTAGACAGTCTTGATCTGGGTATTTCAGCCAGTGTGATAGCCCTTGACAGAGATGAAAGGGTTTTGATTGCAGATTTTGCAACAGGAACACTTTTATACAATTCTATTGATTTGACTTGGATAAAGGATAAAAACTCACCTCTGAATGTAAAACCAGTAGGAGGATTTGCTTTTGACAGTTCTAATGAAATATATATAACCGTTCCTGATGCTAAGGAAGAAAACTACTTAAAGATTTTTGATGCGGATTTAAACCTTATTATAGAGAAGGATTTAGGTCCTGGATTGTATGCTCAAAAACTTGTTGTTATTGAATAAAGTTTTTTTGCTTTTTTAAAGTTTTTATTATTAAGT